>HF993277.1 GCA_000436795.1 Bacteroides sp. CAG:1076 | reverse complement strand
ATCATCCGAAAAGACCTGACGGCGGTAAGCTGCAAATTCCTTTAAACGGGCTACATCTGCTTCGTTCAGCAAACCCCGGCGGTCGGGAGGTATATTCAGCAAAAGAACCGAATTATAGCCTACAGACTGAAAATAAATATCCGACAATTCTTGCAGACTTTTCACCTTTGCATTTTCTTCCTCATGCCAGAACCACCCCGGACGAATCGATACATCCACTTCCGATGGATACCAGAAAAGTTCCGTTGCATCCTGTAACATCTTACGACTCCCCAAATCTTTTGCTTTACCGTAAACCCCTAAACGTTTATTATTTTCCGCAGAACGTGCATAAATTCCCGGAGTAAGTACCGTTGCGCTCCATTCCGTTTCACGACCGATACCTTTCTCATTGCCAACCCAACGTACATCATCACCCATTATCGCCATTACAGCTTTGGGCTGCAAATGCTGGATTGTCTTATAAAAGGCGTCCCAGTCGTACACCTGCTTCTTTCCGTTAGGACCTTCACCGTTTGCACCATCGAACCATACCTCATTCACCTCACCGTAATTTGTCAATAATTCCGTGAGCTGTTCGATAAAGAATTTATTGTATTCAGGAGAATTACCGTAGCAGGAAGCATTACGGTCCCAAGGAGACAGGTATACACCGAATTTCATGCCATACTTGGTACATGCATCACGAAGTTCACGCACCACGTCACCCTTGCCGCCCTTCCACGGAGAAGAAGCCACCGAATGAGATGTCGTCTTTGTCGGCCACAGACAGAAACCGTCGTGGTGCTTGGCTGTAAGCAGTACCATCCTAAAGCCACACTCTTTCAAGGTGTGTACCCACTGCTCAGCATCCAGTTCCGTCGGATTAAACAAAGAAGGATCTTCCGTACCATCCCCCCATTCACGACCGGTAAATGTATTAATTCCAAAATGCAAAAAAGCCGTCAGTTCCATCTGCTGCCAGGCTAACTGCTGCGGAGAGGGAACTAAACGGGCCGCCATTGAAGCTTTCTGCTCCAAGCTTTCATTTCCAGAAAACTGCAAATGCTTTACAAAATAAGAGGTATCCTGCTGAGCTTGCCCTCCAATAGGGAGGGCAAGCAATGAACACGCCATTAAAAACTGGTTTATTTTATTCATGCAGTTTATTTATATGTCAAATTATTACTCAATCATCACTTCATCAAGATAAACTTTAGACGCTTGTCCCGGACGAACATGATTATCTGGACAATTTCCTGGAGTTTCCAGTGTAAATTTAATATAACGTCCGATAATATCAACATTTTCAATCGATAAATCTTCAATAAAATTACCTTCCTTAAAAATTTCATCATCCGTAAAGGTCAACTTTCCTATTTCTTTAAATGTCTTATTATCGTCCGAAACTTCTACTTTCATCATTCGAGGCTTATGTACAGCCATACCATAATTCGTAATGCAACCAACTGCAAAACGTTTCATCTTTTCAGGCTTCAACAAATCTATAACAAAAGAAATAGGTTGTGATAGTCCTCCCGTATACCATTCAAAATCAGTCTGCTTCAGACTTCCACGTAAGCCATTGACTAATATTCCCATTTCTTTCGGAGCACCCACTAACGGTTTAGCCGTAGCCTTGTTCCAATGAATAGGTAATATAAGCGTTTTTCCCATCTGTTTACCTTTAGTAAAAGTGGCGGCTTTTATTTCTACATCCTTATCAACGACAAAAGCAGAATCATATACAGCAGATGTTTCCATAGGTTCAGTACCATCCAACGTATAATGTATTTCCATATCAGGACGTTCGCATTCCAGTTCCACTTTTAATTTTCCAGATTCTTCCGGTGTAACCTTATGCTGAATATTATACATAGAACGTGCATAGATAATTTCCTTCTGCTCCAGATGTTTGTCGAAATTATCTAATCCTTTCAAAAATTCATTCCAGTTCTTTTTCCCTTTTGGAACCCATGCTATTTCTGCCAAAGCAGCCAATCTCGGGAAAGTCATATAAAACACATCTTCGGGTACATTACAAAATTCAGTCCACATGCAGGCTTGAACTCCCATCAACAAAGATTCGTATTCAGGCTTCCAGTCGCTCTGAACAGGCTCATACTCAAACAAATTCTTTAATGTATTATTACCAAAATAAGTAACAGGCTCAAACCATTGAGGTCCCTGATATCTGATTAAATAAGCAATACGGGCAGGTGCCATTATAAACCGATGTCCCTGTTCCGCTGCTTTCAGTGCAGCCTTTCCATATCCTTGCCAACCTAAAATAATAGCCTCTTCTGGCAACTTACTATTCGTCAGTTCATCCCAACCCATAACTTGCTTACCTTTACTACGGACATAATCTCCTATGCGTGACATAAAATATCCCTGTAAAGCTTCTTCATCAGCTAAATGTTCTTTACGAATACGTGCCTGACACAAAGGACATTTTTCCCAGTTGGTTTTAGTGGCTTCATCCCCTCCTAAATTGATATAGTGGGAAGGAAATAATGCAATCACTTCATCAAGAATATCCTGTAAGAAAGTAAAGGTTTTATCATTTCCCGCACAAAAGATTATTTCAGCATTCTTTCCACCCAGACCAGGCAATACCCCGATAAAATCTTTTACAACCGGACACGCATATTCCGGATAGGAAGCCAAAGCAGCATTCGAATGAGCAGGAATATCTATTTCCGGAATAATTTCCACCTGACGTTCGGCTGCATAACGGATAATCTCCTTCATATCTTCTTGAGTATAAAATCCACCTACAGTGGCAGGCTCTCCCTTTTTGGGATTCCTTCTATCAGGAAAAGGAAACTTCTGACGATCTACCCTCCACGCCCCGACTTCTGTCAGACGAGGATATTTCTTTATTTCCAGACGCCATCCATTATCATCTGTGAGATGCAAATGCAAACGATTAATTTTCAACATAGAAATACAATCAATCATTCGAATCACATCTTCCTTCGGTAAAAAATAGCGAGAAACATCCAACATAAAACCTCGATAATCAAAACGAGGCTTATCTTTAATAGTAATAGCAGGTACAGCCCATGTTTCCACAGTATGCTTCTGCCCTTCTATTGCAGGGGGAAGCATCAGACGAATATTTTGCAAGGCATAAAAGAAGCCTTTCACATCGGCTGCCTTTATCGTTATTTTATCAGAAGTTATCTGTAATTCATAGGCGTCTGTTTTCATCGACTGATCAATAGAAAAAACGATATTGCCATCTTTTGCCTTTTCAACCTTAGGAGTGAAACCCGCCGATTTAGTAAATAGCGAAGCAAAGTTTTCGGCCACGATACGTTGTTCATCATCAGCTACAGCAATAACAGTCTTTCCACTAAAAGAGAAAGAACCGCTTCCCTTTTCAACAGACAACGGCTGAGGAACAATAACCACATCCTCAAGTTGTTTTGGAGAATGACATCCAGCCATACCCAGTGCCAAAGCAGCAATACAAGCCATTATCCATTTCCTCGACTGAAAATATATCTTAACCATATCTCTCTATTTTTATTCTTTATCACGATCTGGAGAAAAACGTACAGGATCATTATATTTTTCCTGCAGTTCCAATAATTGTTTCTTTAAGTCAGTGACAATCGAATCATAGTCACTCTGACCATACAAATTATGTAGCTCATTAGGGTCCTTTTGCAAATCATAAAGTTCCCATTCATCAATATCATTATAGAAATGAATCAGTTTATAACGGTTAGTACGGATTCCATAATGACGCTTTACCATGTGCTCTGCAGGATATTCATAAAAATGATAATACAAAGCTTTACGCCAGTTGGCTGGATGTTCTCCTTTCAGCAATGGCAACAAAGAAACTCCATGCATATCCTCCGGTACCTTTGCTCCGGCAAGTTCCAAAAACGTTGGAGCATAATCAATGTTCTGTACCAGTTCGGTAATATCTCCTCTGCGATTGAATCCTTCAGGTAAACGCATAATCAGAGGTGTATGCATCGATTCTTCATACATAAAACGTTTGTCAAACCATCCATGCTCTCCCATATAAAAGCCTTGATCGGAAGTATAAACCACCAACGTATTGTCCAACAGACCTTTTTCTTTTAAATAATCCAATACACGTCCTACATTATCATCCAGCGACTTGACCGTCTTCATGTAATCACGCATGTAACGCTGAAACTTCCAGTTTGCCAAATCTTTACCCTGAGGATTTTTCTTATAGAAATCTTCAATAATCGGACCGTAAAATTTATCCCAAGCAGCTCTCTGCTCTTTATCCATACGTCCTAGGAATGATTCATATAATGTTTTCAAACGTGAATTTTTGTCTGGACGCAGCATCTTCAGATCGTAAATCATATCCATATCTTTTACGATACTCATTTCTTGTGCGGCAGCAGCCGGACGACCTTCATAATCATCGAAGAATGTTTCTGGAAGCGGGAAAGTCTTATCTTCATACAATGCCAAATTACACGTATCAGCCATCCAGTTACGATGAATTGCCTTGTGGTGGATCATCAGGCAGAAAGGTTTATCCTTATCTCGTTTATTTTCCATCCAGTCTATCGCATCATCTGTTATCAGGTTAGTTATATAACCATGTTTCTGGATAGTATCATTATTCTGAGTAATAAAATCCGGATTATAATAATCCCCCTGTCCCGGCAATATTTCCCAATAATCAAATCCGGTAGGCAAACTCTCCAAATGCCACTTACCTATCAGAGCTGTCTGGTATCCCGCTTTCTGAAGCAATTTAGGAAAAGTCTGTTGGGCACTGTCGAACACACAGGTCGTATTATCATAAAATTTATTTCCACACGAATGTTTGCCTGTAATCATACAAGCGCGACTCGGACCGCTCAACGAGTTAGCCACAAAACTATTCGTAAAACGTACCCCATCGGCAGCAATACGGTCCAGATTAGGTGTTTCCATATACCGCGTATCATAGCAACTCATCATCTGAGCCGTATGATCATCGGTCATGATATAAACAATATTATAAGTTTTTTTTGCTTCCGACTTATTCTGCTGGCAAGAAGACGCTGTTGCAGCCAAAGCACTCAATCCGGCCATAGAATAAAATAAATTCAGGTTTTTCATATTTATATATTAATTATTCGGAGTAAAATCATTACAAACATTGAGTCTGTAGTGCTACTAAAGATTACGTAAAAATATGAGGCAGAAAATACTTCACCATCATTCAACTAATACAGAAGGGAATCAAAAATTTATTAAATAAGCCCGCACAATTACAATAAGCTTTATAATAAAAGAATGTAATTATGCGAGCTTTCAAGAGTCTGTTTTCAATTTTACCCTTTTCTTCAGGAAACCCTTAAAAGAAACTTTAACCAACAATCAGGCTATTTTTCAACAGACTCCAATTATATAGCTTTTCAATAACCAAAGTTATTATCCGTGATACCCGGATTTGCATCTCTTTCCGTATCAGGAATCGGTAATAACAAGTTCTTCTTCAGAAAGTCTTCTGTCAGATTACCCTCATTATAAAGACGGTCGGTCCATTTCTGAGCAGCAGTCTTATAGTACGCATCCGAAGCCTTTGTAAACTCATGATTATTATGATATTGTAAAGCTTTCTTCAAGTACTCAGTACCTTTGATACGAAGTAGTTCATACATTGACGGTTCACCATCCAGTTCGAACAAGAACTCGAAATAAATCTTTTCACTGACTTGATCCTTGGTCAATTGTTGAGACCATGCCTTCGGTTCAACGCCGTTACCACCAGCTGATTCACGTGCACGTTTCAGTACCTCTTCTACCAGTTGAATAGCTTTCGAAGTATTATCAAGTTCATTATACACATCAGCCATCAGTAACAACATCTCAGCATAACGATATACCATCAGATTCTTATGAGAAGAAGTTCCCTGCTGGTTAGGATCATACAACTTCATGTGAGCAGGCCATGCCATCTGATTACCACTCTCTGCATATTTTTTCTGTATACCCTTCAAAGCTTTAATATATGCTTTTTCTTGTGGAGTCTTACCATCTGCTTCATTCAGATTATTCAGATAATTTAAATCCGGATTAGTTGGATCTTTAAATTTCTCATAAGGCAATCTACCTACATACAATTTCGCAGCAACAGCTTTTCCATTTTTATAGATAGAATCGTATACAGCTACCTCTTTACCATCTACCATTTTTGTATCTCTCTGAACAGTATATGTAAAATAAGGATAATAATAGACAGAATCGTTTGCCGACGGTTGATCGCCTACCTGAGCTTTAGGTTCTGGCTTATTGTTTCCTCCACGATCTCTATGTACAGTCAAGAATGTAGCAGCTATACGAGGATCATCCGGATAAGTACCCTGATGCATATCATAAGCAGCTTTTGTCGCACGATATGTACTCCAGCATACACCCGGTGTTGAACCTGTCGGTGAGAAACGATTGCTGGCACGGTTAAAGCAAGAAGGAGAGTTCAAAGCAAAGTTCAACTGGAAAATAGCTTCTTTCGAGGTAGTCACCCAGTCACCAAACAAATCTGCAAAATTCTTTTCCAGTTCATATACATGCTTGTTATAAACTTCATCGAACATCTCCTTCGCATTTTTCAGATTATTGTTAGTATCAATACCAAGCTTTGCCATTCGATAGTACACTTTTCCCAAAAATGCCTTTACAGCCCACGAATTGACACGTCCAACCTCAGAAGTTTCACTGATGCTCATAGCTTCTTTCAAGTCTGTCACAACCTGATTTAATACTTGCTCTTTCGGAGTACGAGGCATCGAGATACCCTCTGAAGTAGAAGCAACAGTTTTCAAAGGCACATCTCCCCAAAGAGATACCAAATTATAATAAGCCATGGCACGGAGGAATTTCGCTTCACCACCATACTGGTTCTTAATATCATCACTCAATCCACTGGATGCCAAATTCTCCAGGAAGGCATTGGTTTCAGAAATCACTTTGTACATTCCATTCCAGGTAGTAGAAATCAATCCGTCACTTGAAAGTGCCTGCAACGAAACAATACCATCACTACCACTACGTTGCGACCATGCGAATCCAGCACCGCTAATAGGAATTTCCTGATAATGCTGACCATACGCCGATGTAGAAGTCATATACGCATAGCATCCCAGCAAAGCCAACTGCGCACTCGATTCAGACGAGAAAACGACTGTATTATTCTGTGAATATAACGGATCCTCATCCAAGCAAGACGAAAAGCTGGAAGCCGCTACTATAGATAATATCAAATATTTATATAGTTTCATAATATAATCTTTATTTAAATCCAATTTATTAGAATGTTACATTCAGTCCAAATACAAACTGACGAGGAGTAGGATAAGAGCTCATGTCTACACCCGGACGCAATCCATCGAAAGCAAAACTGTTAACTTCAGGATCATATCCACTATAATCTGTAATGATAAATGCATTCTTTACAGAAGCAAAAATCGATGTATTCTGGAAACCGATTTTCTTCATCCATGCTGAAGGAAGTGCATAATTCAATGTAATATCTGAACATCTCAAGTAGCTTGCGTCTTCTACGTAACGATCCATTACCATGTTCTGAACAATAAAGTTAGAAGAAGGATACAAATTTGAGTGATTTTCAGGTGTCCACATACCTTCGAAAGCTTTCTTCGATACTGTACCAGCCTTCTGTCCCGGAGTATTGATATAACGGTTATTTACATTGATGACATCACGGTCTTGCACACCATTAAAGGCAGCACTTAAGGTCAATCCCTTCCAAGACAAAGAAGTCTGGAAACCATATGTAAATCCAGGATTCGGGTCACCGATAATATCTCGATCAGAAGTATTTACAGTTCCATTGCCATCTCTATCTACAAATTTAATATCTCCTGCAGCAGGAATGCTTCCATTTACATCTTTATAGTAGCCAATGGAGCCATCTTCTTTTATAAATTTCACACCTTGATCTGTAATATCTTCGGGCTGTACGATTCCCTGTGTAACATACCCCAGAAACAATCCCGGAGCTTCACCTTGCAAGAATACATGTCCTACGCCAAAGTGATCACCCAGTGAATTTCCATAATAACCGATACGTTCACCTAAACACCCAAAATCAGTAGGCAGCAAACCAAGATTTACAATCTTACTCTTATTTTTTCCAATATTACCTGTAATACTCCATTTCCAATCTTTTGTATCAATAACCTGAGCAGTCAAAGAGAATTCTATACCTTTGTTGTCCAATGATCCTTGATTATAATAGGTAGAACTAAATCCTGCAGAGCCCGGTAAAGAGCGTGATATAAGCAAATCATTTGTCCGTTTTACATAGAAATCAAGTGTACCACTCAAACGTGAGCGCAACAGACTAAAATCGAAACCAGCATTCCATGAAGATGTTTTCTCCCAAGTTAAACCATCATTTGGTAAATTTGTAATCTGTAATACAGATTCTTGTTCACCATTTCCATTTCCATAATGATAATTACCATTTGAGCCATACATGGAGAATGTAGAATAAGGATCGATACTCTGGTTACCTGTTACACCATAACTTAAACGAACCTTCAACTGATTCAACCAATCAACATCTTTCAGGAATTCTTCCTGTTCCATACGCCATGCAACAGAAGCTGAAGGGAAATACCCCCAACGGTTTCCTTTACCAAACTTACTAGAACCATCGGCACGTAAGGAAGCTGTAATCAAATACTTGTCGAGGAAAGTCAAGTTTAGACGTCCCAAATAAGAAAGTAACTGATAGTCTTTTTGAGTCGGAGCTAAGTGCTGTACATTACCAGCCATATGAAGTCCGTTTTCTCTCAAATCGAACATTGTAAACTGAGTACCATTCGTATTTTCATTCAAGAAATTATAATCATCATAAGTTACACCCACAGTAGCATCCAAAGTTGCAATTGAGCCCAGTTTGGTATTATAGTTCAATACATTTTCAATAGTAACGTTACTTTTGTTCAAATTTGTCAGTGCCAGGTAACCATTATTATTCATACCTTGATACAATTGTAATCCATACCAACGTTTACGGTCATTCATGTTCAAGTTACCACCCACACGCAAGTTATAACGCAAACCTTTCACAATATTCCAGGACAAGTCCATAGAAGCATTGAATGTTTTATCATTAGCAACATCCACATAGTCATTCAACCAACTGAATATAGTTGTCTTATTTTCAGAACTAAAAGAAGGGTCATCTTCCGGCATTTCAAACGGAGCATAATCAAGAGCAGTACGAGAAATAGCTGTTGTAGAACCACCCAATGTACTACCGCCAGCCATCATGTTATTTTGACGAAGAGAACCACTCAATGTCATGTTCAAGTGTACAGTTTTCGACAAGTCCATACCGATATTAGCACGCAAGTCACCTTGTTTTAAACCGGTCTGCTTTACAGTACCGTTGATATCTTTGAAGTTTGCAGAAATATAATAGGTTGTTTTATCACTACCGCCACTTACAGACAATGAATAATTCTGAGAAAAAGCAGATGTATAAATCTCCTTCTGCCAATTACGATAACTAATTATATGATAAGTTTCCGGATTATTGGGATCATAATTTGCCAAAGCATCATTGTATACATATCTCACTTCGTCACCAACAATATAGAAAGGATATTGACCATTCGAAATACGTGAATTGATGTAAGCTGCATGTTCGTAAAGATTAGTCATCTCCATCAGTTTTGATGGTTCAGCTATTGTAAAGTTAGCAGAAACATTTACCTTTGCTTTACCTTGTTTACCTTTCTTAGTCGTAATCAAGATGACACCGTTTGCACCACGAGAACCGTAAATAGCAGTAGAAGAAGCATCCTTCAAAATTGTAATATCCTCAATATCAGACGGATTTAATGAAGCAAGAGGATCCTGATTAATTTGAAAGTCACCACTGATACCAGAAGAAGCAAATTCACCTGCAGAAGCTTGCGGCACGTTATCAATAACATACAATGGCTGATTATCACCACGTAAAGAGCTGGCACCACGAATTGTGATAGAAGATGCAGAACCTGCCATAGCAGAAGAAGCACTAACTACCAATCCAGCAACTTTTCCTGACAAGAGATTATCAAGTGAAGTAGCTTTTGCAGCATCATTAGCATCCGGTTTCATGGTAGTTAATGCACCAGTTAAATCACCTTTACGCGCAGTACCATAACCTACTACTACAACTTCATCAAGAACTTCCGTATCTTCTTTCAACACAATACGGTTTCCTGTCATTTTAGAAATTTTCACATCTTGAGTTGAATAACCCACATAAGAAACTACGAGTGTATTACCAACCTTACCTTTTAAAGAAAAGTTACCATCGAAATCAGTAATTGTACCATCCGAAGTACCCTTTACTTGGACAGTAGCACCAATTATGCTTTCACCTTTTTCATCAACAACTTGTCCTGTAATCATTCCTTGTTGAGCAAAAGCTCCAAATGGAACTATTAACAAGAGCATTAAGAAGATACAAACCGAATGCACCTTAAATTGTATTTGTTTCATAGTTTTAAAGTTAATAAACGTTTTAATACCGCGGTTTAATAAACTCAAATTTTGTATAGCAAAGATGAGATATTCAGTTTTCTTCAATGTTCCAAAATCAATAATTTATTTCTAAAAATCAATAAAAGCATACTTCTGTATAAGAGAATAAGCTAATTAATCAAAATCGAACAACATTTAGACAAAAATGGAAGAGGAGTCACCAATCATTAAAGAAGACAGTCCAATGCACCAAGACCCAAACCGAGGAAATCCCATTTTTAGAAAATTATACAAGCTATTATCTATTTCAACCAAATTTAGTATTTTTGTCCTCAAAGTTTTACAAACGCTATGAAAGTCCATACTATACAATTTCTTTATTTTATACTTCTCCTGCTAATACCAACAAATATACAAGCAGATGAGTACTTATATAAGCAATTGTCCATATCGGATGGGTTTCCACCCTATATACAACATATCTATGCAGAAGAAAATGGTTTTGTATGGATCAGTAGCAAACAAGGGCTTGGCAAATTTAATGGTTACGAACTAAAGAGTTATTTTCATGAAGAAGGAAACCCTTTTTCTTTACCAGGCAATGAAATTTATCAAATAGAAGAAGATAGTTTACATAATCTTTGGATCCTAACAAATAACGGAACTGTAAACTACCAGCGAAACACAGATCATTTCACTCCAGTATTGGACGAAAATGGAAACATCATCAAAGCTACGGCATTTTGTAAATTGCCTGAACAAGTTTTACTGGCTGATTACGCTAATCTTTACCAATACGATTATCGTAAAAAGCAGATAAAAACATTAACGCATCTCAAGTTGGATGATCGTAAAAAGCAGATAAAAACAGTAACGCATCTCAAGGGGACTGACTCGGTCCCTATACGTGAAATAATACCATGGGACAATCATACTCTACTCTGTATCAGCCAGTGGAAAGGTATAATCCTGCTTGATATACAAAGTGGAAAGAGAAAAGAATCTCCTTTACCCAATGAAAAAGAAATTACCCAAGTTCTAATAGATCGCAAAGGATATATATGGATTACAGCCTACAACCGAGGTATAACTTGTTTCGACCGGCAAGGTAACATTCAGGCAATTTATAATACCGAAAATCAAAAACTAAGCCATAATGTCGTTTTATGCCTAAGTGAACATGAGGGAAAGATATGGGCTGGAACCGATGGCGGAGGGATCAATATTATTAATCCTCAAACAGGGAATGTAAAAATTTTAAAACATTTATCAGGCGATAAAAACTCATTACCCATAAATTCCATACAAAGTCTGTTCCAACGCGACGGACAAGAAAATACATGGGCAGGAAGTGTTAAAGGAGGACTTATTAACATTCGTCACTCCATTGTACATTCATACTCAGATGTTCCATTAGGATATACCAATGGACTTAGTGAAAAAGCTATACTTAGTTTTTTCCAAGAAACAGGGTCTGAGGACATATGGATAGGAACAGACGGAGGTGGCGTAAATCGTTTTAATCCACATACTAAGCAGTTTATACACTATCCAGCTACTTATGGAGAAAAAGTTGTATCTCTCTGCAGATATTCCCAACAAGAATTGCTTATTTCTCTATTTTCAAAAGGGGTATTTTTCTTTAATAAGCAAACAGGGAAAATACGTCCTATCAACGAAGGTAGTGCCGTTATCAATCAGATAGCATTATATGGTAGAAAAGGAATCAATCTATATCAAGATGAAACAGAATCAGTGTTATTGCTTTCGTCTGAAATATATAGATATTATTTGAAAAGCGGAAGACTACAACAATTGAGTGACAGCCAAATTTCAATTGAAGGACAAACTCTACCTATCGGATATGATAGTTTAAAAACTTATTTATATGATTTAAAGCACATCTATACCATAGACCATCGCAACAACAAAATAGAAACTATTTATACCTCGACCCAAGAAAACTATATAGAATGTGTCACAAAAAATGCAAAAGGTATTTTCTGGATTGGATTTAGTGATAAAATTCTCCGATATGATTCTTCTACACAATTGGAAACACAGATAGATGTTCCTCAACTAAAAAAAATCACCGCTCTTATTTCCGATCAGCACCAGCGAGTATGGATAGGAACCAATGAAGAACTTTTTGTATGGCTTGACAATGAAAATAAACTTATTTCCTTAGACGAATCTGACGGTGCCGAAGATAATGAATTTTTAAAAAAGGCAGTATGGGCTTCTCCACAAGGTGATATCTACTTGGGAGGTATTAACGGCATGTTGTATATTGATGGTAATAAAAGTAGCATCACCATCCCTACTTCTCCAAAACTCAAACTAACAGACATTATCAGTAACAATAAAAGTTATCTGTCCGATATCGACCAAGATGAGAATTCTCTCGATTTGTCTTTCGACAACAAAACGGTCATTATAAAGGTGATGGCTTACGAAAGTAATATTTTCAGGAAAAAGGTATACCGATGGTATATTGACGGTAAGGAAGAATCAACCACAGACAGCAAACTTCCTGAACTGACACTTCGCTCACTTACTCCCGGAACTTATCATATTTCGGTTTCCTGTAGCACTAAAGATGGCTCATGGACTACTCCACAGCAAGTCATCACTCTCCATATTCCGCCCGTATGGTATCAGACATGGTGGTTCAATTTATTATGGATACTCTTGGCCGCAGCATTGCTTATTGCGTTCATTCTCTATTTGTTAAATCGCAAAGAAGAACGGATGAAAGCTGATTTACAAGAGCATAAGCAGAAAATCTATGAAGAAAAGGTACGCTTTCTGATAAATATCAATCATGAATTGCGTACACCTCTAACACTGATTTATACACCACTGAACCAACTGGTAAAAACAATACCTCAGGATAATCCTATATATCCTACCCTCAGAAGTATTCTGAAACAGTCCAAACGAATGAAGGAACTACTGAATATGGTATTGAACCTGAGAAAAATGGAAATAGAGCAAAGTAAACTTAATATACAATCTTATCCACTGAATGAATGGATAAAGGAAATTGCAACTGATTTCAAATACGAGGAAGAAGATAAGCATATCACTATACTCTATGACCTGTCGCCCGAAATAGGAGAAGTAGAATTCGACCAGGAACGCCATATTATCATTCTTACGAATTTGATAGTAAACGCATTTAAACATAGCTCTACAGATAGCAGCATCACGCTACGTACAGAATTGACCGAAGACAAACAATCGGTACGAATCTCCGTCATTGATCAAGGACCCGGTTTGCAAGGAGTAGATACCGAGAAACTCTTTACACGCTTTTATCAAGGTGTGAACGAAAGGAACGGAAGTGGAATTGGACTTTCCTATTCTAAAATTCTGGTAGAAATGCATAAAGGAAAAATAGGTGTATACAACAATCCCGACAAGGGAGCATGTTTCTGGTATGAATTACCTGTCCATGCCCAATCATCCGAAATTTGCCCTCCACGTGAATATCTGAATGTTCTCACAGAAGCAGCTCCAGAAGAAGAGAAATATACGCCGATAGCCAACTCAATAAATACCAAAGACTATTCATGCCTATTTGTCGATGACAATGAAAGTATCCGGCAAATGGTAACAGAAGCTCTGAAAGACAATTTTAAGAACTTATACATTGCCTCAAACGGGAAAGAGGCTCTTCAAATAGCTCTTAAAGAAATTCCTGATATTGTTATCAGCGATATTATGATGCCAGAAATGAATGGATACGAACTATGTCGTAGAATCAAGGAAAATCTGAATATTAACCATATTCAGGTTATCCTGCTTACAGCACGTACTGACGAACAAAGCCATTTGGATGGATACAAAACCGGAGCTGATGCCTATATGGAAAAACCATTTGAGATCAATTCTCTTTTGGAAAACGTACGAAACCGGCTTTATTTACGTGAACAAATAAGGTTAAAATACACACACAATTCTATAACTGCCGAGACAGAAAAGCCCATAACTTCGGTTGACGATGCATTCCTATTCAAACTAAATAAAGTCATCGTTGAGAATATGGAAAACGATGAGTTAAATGTAGAATTTATCAGTCAGGAATTAGGCATCAGCCGCGCGTCATTATATAACCGTTTAAAAGCTCTGACTGGTATGGGAGCCAGCGAATATGTAAACAAGCTTCGTATAGAAAAAGCAATGGAATTGCTTCGGCAAACAGAGTTGAATATGACTGAGATAGCCGAACGTACCGGTTTCTCAACAAGCCGATATTTCAGTACAGCTTTTAAAAAATACACAGGTATTACTCCAACTCAATACAAAGAGTCACCCGACAACCTTAACACCCCATCGGGCAAATAAGATTTTTTCGTATCTTTGCCAAACACAATTAGTGGTAATTTTATGAAAAAATATATCATACTCTTTCTAAATCTGCTTGTATTAATGGGATGCAGCAGCCGACAGCAACAAACGCAACAAGCTACCCTGACGGTAAGTATTGAACCACTCCGTTATTTCACAGAAGCAATTGCCGGAGACAAATTTCAAGTAACCAGCATGGTACCGGAAGGAAGTAATCCAGAAACATACGATCCGACTCCACAACAACTTGTTACTTTGAGTCAAAGCGTGGCATTCCTGCGCATCGGTTACATTGGTTTTGAACAAGTATGGGCTGAGAAGCTCCAAAGTAATGCACCGAATGTTAAATTCTTCAATCTATCGGAAGGCGTAAACCTGATACGAGAAGATGACATTCATCATGGCAACCATTCGCATCCCGGCGGTGTAGAGCCTCATATATGGAGTTCTACCCAAAATGCTTATATCATAGCTGACAATATTTTCCATGCATTGTGTACACTGGATGCGGACCACACAGCATATTACAAAGAAAATCTGGCAAAGTTAAAGCAAGAGATAACACGTACTGACAACGAAATCCATACCCTCCTGCAAAATACATCGTGTGCCTTTCTTATTTATCATCCGGCACTATCCTACTTTGCACGCGATTATGGACTGGAACAAATCTGTATCGAAGAAGGAGGAAAGGAACCTTCACCCGCTCATTTACAGGCTTTAATCCGCCGCTGTAAAGAAAAACATGTACAAGTTATTTTTGTTCAGAAGGAATTCGACACACGCAATGCCGAAATTATAGCCAGGGAAACCGGAGCCAAAATTGTATCCATCAACCCGTTGAGTTATAAATGGCAGAAAGAAATGACAACAGTAGCAAAGGCTTTAAGCGAATAAAGAGTATTATGGACAAACAGCCAATTATACAATTAAATCATATTTATGCAGCATACGAACGTAAGCAAGTGCTGGATGATGTCAATCTGACGGTATACGAAAAGGACTTTCTGGGAGTTATCGGCCCTAACGGTGGAGGAAAAACAACCTTGATAAAAATCATTCTTGGATTACTTCATCCTATTTCGGGGGAAATGTGTTTCTACAATGCAGGAAAGCAAGTACCAGAAATCAGTATGGGTTACTTGCCACAATATAACTCTATCGATAAGAAATTTCCTATCTCTGTATACGATGTCGTATTATCCGGACTGAACAAACAAAAATCCTTATTACGTTCGTTCACTGCCAAACAACATGAACAAGTACGAGCTATCATAACCCGCATGGGACTTGAAGGTCTGGAAAACAGAGCTATCGGACAATTAAGCGGCGGACAATTACAACGGGCACTATTAGGCCGTGCACTGGTTTCAGATCCTCAGGTCGTGATTTTGGATGAACCCAATACGTATATAGATAAGCGCTTTGAAGCAAAACTTTATTCTCTTTTAGAGGAAATAAACAAGGAACGAGCTATTATTTTAGTCAGTCACGATATTGGTACTGTATTACAGAATGTCAAATCGATAGCCTGCGTGAATGGCACATTGGATTATCATCCCGATACGGAAATTCCTACAGAATGGCTGGAAGAGCACTTCGGTTGTCCCATTGAATTACTGGGACATGGCAACCTGCCTCATCGGGTATTGAAAAGTCATCATCACGACTAAATAAACAACAAACTCGTTTTTACTTTTCCCTCTTTTATAAAATTTCCTCCTTATCCTTTTCTTGCAAAAAGGTCAAGCCTTCATGAATAAAAATGACGAATAAAAAAGATAAAGAGTGAAATCAATATGCTAAAAACCATGAAAATCCGTGTAATCTGCAATGAGAAAAAAGATTATCACTATCTTTGCGGACAATGAACTTTAATGAGAAACAAAATAACTCACATGAAACAGTACAACAAGATTAACAATCTGGTCGGGTGGCTGGCGTTCGTGATTGCAGCTTTTACATATTGCTCTACGATAGAACCAACCGCCAGCTTTTGGGACTGTCCCGAATTTATTACAACAGGATATAAACTGGAAGTAGGTCACCCGCCCGGCGCACCTTTCTTCATGCTTACGGCTAATCTTTTCAGCCAGTTCACAAGTGATCCTTCGCAGGTAGCCCGCATGGTAAATACCATGAGTGCATTGATGAGTGCAGCATGTATCTTGTTTTTGTTCTGGAGCATTACTTGTCTGGCTAAAAAGCTGATATGTCCGCGAGAAGAAGACATGACAACAGGCCGCCTGATTGCCATCATGGGATCAGGACTGGTAGGCGCACTTGCCTATACCTGGAGTGACACATTCTGGTTCAGCGCGGTAGAAGGTGAAGTATATGCATACTCCAGCTTGTTTACGGCCTTGGTATTCTGGCTGATACTGAAATGGGAAAACCGGGCAAACGAAGCCCATAGCGACCGATGGTTAATCCTGATTGCTTACCTGACAGGACTTTCTATCGGTGTGCACCTGCTGAACTTGCTATGTATTCCGGCAATTGTACTGGTATATTATTACAAGAAAAACCCCAATGCCAGTCTGAAAGGTAGTCTGATAGCACTTATCGGCTCCATGGTACTCGTAGCTGCTGTATTATATGGTATCGTACCGGGTATCGTAAAAGTGGGTGGATGGTTTGAACTCTTATTTGTAAACGGACTGGGATTCTCATTCAATACCGGACTGATTATCTACATTATCATACTGGCTGCCAGCATTATATGGGGAGTATACGAAAGCTATACAGTCCGTAGCCGCAAACTCATGAATATCTCATTCCTCACAACTGTGGGTCTGGTAGGTATTCCATTTTACGGACACGGCTGGAGCAGCGTACTGATTGGCATCATTGTATTGGTTATATTGGCCATTTATTTGTTTGCCGACCTGCCCGAAAAACTTCGTGTAAGCGCACGTACACTGAATACCTCTCTGCTCTGCCTGATGATGATCGTTGTAGGATACTCTTCGTATGCCGTAATTGTAATCCGTTCATCGGCAAATACCCCGATGGACCAGAACTCTCCGGAAGACATCTTTACCTTAGGTGAGTATCTGGGACGTGAGCAATATGGTACACGCCCGTTATTCTACGGTCAAACGTATGCCTCAAAAATTGCACTGAAGGAAGTAGATGGCGGATGTACTTACGATATGACCGAAGGTGCACCGGTATACCAGCGCAAAGAAAAAGAGCGCCCGGATGAAAAAGACAGTTACGAAGTTGTACGTAATAAAACGGAATATAAGTATGCACAGAACATGCTTTTCCCACGTATGTGGAGTTCCGATCACGCCAAGGCTTACGAAGATTGGCTGGGAGGAGTAGAAGGACGTCAAGTTCCTTACGACCAGTGTGGAGAAATGCTGATGGTCAAGATTCCGACACAATGGGATAACATCAAGTTCTTCTTTATTTATCAGTTGAACTATATGTACTGGCGTTACTTTATGTGGAATTTCGCAGGACGTCAGAATGACATTCAGGGACAAGGAGAAATAGAACATGGTAACTGGATTACAGGTATTTCATTCATCGACAAGTATCTTGTAGGTGACCAAAGTCTGTTACCATCCGACTTGAAGAACAATAAAGGTCATAACGTCTTCTATTGTCTGCCGCTGATACTGGGACTGATTGGTCTATTCTGGCAGGCATACAAAGGAGAGAAAGGCATACAGCAGTTCTGGATTGTTTTCTTCCTGTTCTTTATGACAGGACTTGCCATCGTTCTGTATCTGAATCAGACACCTCAGCAACCGCGTGAACGTGACTACGCATACGCAGGTTCGTTCTATGCCTTTGCTATTTGGATTGGTTTAGGTGTAGCCGCTATCTCCGAATGGCTGAGCAAGCGTATGAGCGAAAAACCGGCAGCAATCTTGGCAAGCATCGTCTGCCTGCTGGTACCTGTACAGATGGTAAGTCAGACGTGGGATGATCACGACCGTAGCGGACGTTATACCTGCCGTGATTTCGGACAGAACTACCTGAGCACCGTACAGGACAAAGGTAATCCGATTATATTCACCAACGGTGATAACGATACATTCCCGCTCTGGTACAATCAGGAAACAGAAGGATTCCGTACCGATGTACGTGTATGTAACCTCAGTTACCTGCAAACAGACTGGTACATCGACCAGATGCGCCGTCCAGCTTACGATTCTCCGTCGGTTCCTATCAACTGGGAACGTATAGATTATGTACAAGGACACAACGAAGCTGTATATGTACGTCCGGAAGCAATGGAAACTATAAACAATTTCTACAAGCAAAATCCGGAAGAAGCCAAGAAAGAATTTGGCGATAACCCGTACGAACTGAAGAATATCCTGAAATACTGGGTACGCTCGCCGAAAGAAGGTTTACAGATGATTCCAACCGACAGTATTGTCATCAAACTGGATAAAGAAGCTATCAAACGCTCCGGTATGCTGACTCCTGATTCAATTCCTGATTATATGACTATTTCGCTGAAAGGCAAACGTCTGTTATATAAGAGCGAATTGATGATGCTGGAAATGCTTGCTAATACCAACTGGGAACGTCCGATGTATATGGCTATCACAGTAGGAACCGAAAATCAGCTGAATCTGACAAACAATTTCTTGCAGGAAGGTCTTGCTTATCGTATCACTCCTTTCGATAATGTCAAGTTAGGACGCCGTATCGATAGCGAAAAGATGTACACTAACCTGATGACCAAATTTAAGTTTGGCGGTATCGACAATCCTGATATTTATCTGGATGAAACGGTACTCCGAATGTGTGATACACATCGCCGCTTGTTTGTCCAGCTTGCCAGCCAACTGATAAAAGAAGGCAAAGCAGATAAAGCACTAAAAGTGTTGGACTACTGCGAAAAGGTTATTCCTAGTACGACCGTTCGTCACGACTATATTTATAGCAGCTCGAAGGAAATGGCAGACGATTATGCTCAATTGGGACAGACCAAAAAAGCAGAAAATATACTTGAACAATTGGCAAACAATTCTGTAGAGTATGCAAGCTGGTATCTGAGCCTTGACGAAGAACGTTTTGCCGGCTCGTACGAAGAATGTATGCGTCACTTCTATATTCTGGATGACGTATGCAAATCTCTGGCAAATCTGAAAGATGCCAAGACTGGCAAGGAACTGGAATCGGCTGCTCATTATGCACAGAAGTTCGAGCAACTTTATCAATTACTGGAACGCCGTGTAGGTAGTACACATCCGGAAAGTAAATAAAGATTATAATATAACACTATTTCATAAAACCACAGAGGGACAGAACTTGTAACCTTATAAGCTGTTCCCTCTGTGATTTTCTTTTTCGTGGCACATCAGAATCATGCTAATAGAACAACCACCCCAGATATTACGCCTGCTATACCCAAGTGCATTATGGCGTATGAACAAGAATGAAAAATCTGTTTATCTGACATTCGACGACGGACCTATTCCCGAAATAACACCATGGGTTCTCGACTTGCTCGACAAATATGGTATTAAGGCTACCTTTTTTATGGTAGGCGACAACGTACGCAAGCATCCTGAAGAGTTCCGCATGGTAGTAGAACGAGGACACCGCATCGGAAATCATACATTCAACCATATCAGAGGATTTGAATTCTTAAGCAAAAACTATCTTGCCAATACTGATAAAGCCAACGAATATCTGCATACAGATTTATTCCGCCCTCCACACGGACATATGCGGTGGCTGCAATACATGGTGCTAAAAAGGAAATACCGCATTGTGATGTGGGATCTGGTGACCCGCGATTACAGCAAGCGTTTAAATGGAAAACAGGTATTCGAAAACGTAAAGCGCTATGCCCGCAACGGATCCATCATCACTTTCCACGATTCTATCAAGTCGGAACCACGCATGAAATACGCCCTTCCCCGCTCTATAGAGTGGCTGCTGGCACAAGGATATACCTTCAAAGTATTCGACTAAAACAGCATAATACCAACATTTAGGTATTGCTGTTTTAGCTATATCCGGAAAATTCAGTCCGACAAATACCAAATTTTGGTGATTGATTCTTCTTCCTTACCTGAATAACTTTGCACCATCGAATAGAATGGCTTTTAAAAGGTATAATAGGTATAATATTTAAGGAAAAAGAATCAATGATAAAAACCAGTACACTCACTTTCATACTACTGATTTGTTCTGTTTCTATTTTTGCACAATCCCGTACATTACTCTCAGGTAAAGTTGTTGCTACCGACAAAACCGTAATAGACTACGCTACTGTATACCTGAAGGGAACACAATACGGGTGCACGACCAACGAACAAGGTATCTATCACCTGCAGGCTCCTGCAGGAAAATATACACTTATCGTTTCGGCTATCGGATTTGAAACATACGAAAAAGCAATCGAAATAATGCACGATGGACGCACTAAACAAACAGTTGTACTAAAACCTTCGGTAACAGAACTGGATGAAGTAGTAGTCACATCTACCGGAGTGAGCCGTGTAAAAAAATCGGCTTTCAATGCGGTAGCTGTCGATACGAAGGAACTACACAATTCTACCAAAAGCCTGAGCGAAGCATTGACTCAGCTTCCGGGAATAAAACTCCGTGAATCGGGCGGTGTAGGATCGGACATGCAGCTGATGCTCGACGGATTCAGTGGAAAACATGTGAAAGTATTTATCGACGGTGTACCGCAGGAAGGAGCAGGCACTGCCTTCGACCTGAATAATATTCCAGTTAATTTTGCTGAACGTATTGAAGTGTACAAAGGTGTTGTACCTGTAGGATTCGGAACGGATGCTTTGGGAGGAGTTATCAACATCGTAACCAATAAGAAACGACGTAACTGGTTTCTTGATGCATCTTATTCATATGGTTCATTCAATACACATAAATCGTACGTAAATTTTGGCCAGACGTTCAAAAACGGACTAATGTACGAGATAAATGCTTTCCAGAACTATTCGGATAACGATTATTATATTGACAACTATATCACCGAATTTGGCGAAGATGGCGTAACCGAAAGTACAGACAAAAAGAAAATTTACCACGTAAAACGTTTCAACGATATGTTCCACAACGAAGCTGTTATCGGAAAAATAGGAATTATGGACAAAAACTGGGCAGACCGTCTGGTGTTCAGCTTCAATTATTCTCATTTCTACAAGGAAATCCAGACTGGGGTCTACCAGTATGTAGTATTCGGCCAGAAACACCGTAAAGGATATTCTTTCGTCCCGTCGGTAGAATACCGTAAGCGCAACCTGCTGATAGAAGGACTGGATGTATCGGCAACAGCCAATTATAACCACAACATTACACATAATATTGATACAGCAGCTTACAAATACAACTGGCTGGGAGATAAAAAATATACCGGAATACCGGGAGAGCAGTCACACCAGAACAACGAATCGAAAAATACGAACTGGAACGGGACGATTACAGCCAATTATCGTATTGGAGAAGTACACACTTTTACACTGAATCACGTAATCAGTACCTTCCACCGTACCACTCGTTCGTATATATCGGGCAGCTCCAAACTTTCCGATTTCAGCATCCCTAAGAAGACACGAAAAAACATCACCGGACTGTCGTACCGCTACATGCCTTCCGACAAATGGAATGTTTCGGCTTTTGCCAAATACTATAACCAGTATAACGAAGGGCCTGTATCGCAAAATTCAGATGGAATAGGAAATTACATCCTGCTGAAGAAACATCTTAGTTCGCTGGGATACGGTGCCGCAGGTACTTATTTTATCGTAAAAGACCTGCAAGCCAAACTTTCTTACGAAAAGGCTTACAGGCTGCCTACTACCGATGAGTTGTTTGGTGATGAGGACCTGGAAGCAGGAAAGGCTGACTTAAAACCGGAAAGAAGTGATAATTTCAATTTGAACCTGAGTTATGCTTACCACATAGGCAAGCATGCCATTTACGTAGAAGGCAGTCTGATCTATCGTGATACGAAAGACTATATCAAGCGAGGGCTGTCGCAGGTAAGCAACATGAGTTTCGGATATTACGAAAACCATGGCAGAGTGAAAACTAAAGGGTATAATATCTCACTGCGGTATAATTACTCCCGATGGTTCAACATAGGGGGAACATTCAATTCCATGAATGCCCGCGACGAGGAAAAATATCGCGCCGGAGGTACACAGCAGGAAAGCCTGACGTACGGTCAGCGTATTCCAAACCAGCCGTACCTGTATGCCAATTTCGATGCCTCGCTTACCTGGCACGACTTGTTCGCAAAAGGAAATGTACTGACACTGGGATATGACGGATACTACCAGCATGAGTTTCCGCTGTACTGGGAAAACCTGGGAGATCCGACTACCAAAATCCGTGTGCCCGAACAAATTTCGCACAACCTCAGTATCGGATACAGCCTGAAAGGAGGACGTTACAACCTTTCTTTCGAATGCCGTAACCTGACCGATGCCAAACTGTACGATAACTTCAGCCTGCAAAAGGCGGGACGGGCCTTTTATGGAAAAATAAGAGTAAACTTTGGAAAATAATAAAAACTAAAACATAAAAAGAACATGCAAAAAAAGTATCTTACACATGCCCTGACAGTAGCTCTGTGCTCCGGCAGCCTGTTCTGCTCATGCAGCGAAGAATACATAACCCAAAATTCAGGAGGAGCAGCAACCGGAACAGACAAATATGTCATCGCAGCAACAACCAGTGATGCAACCTACCTCATCACTTCCGAATCGCTCGACGAAGGAACTGTTACTTCGGTAGGAAACGGAACCGAAACCATTGGAGGTTCTTACTGGGTTTTCTATGGAACCGATTATTTATTCAGTTTGAAGTATAACAATGGAGAGGCTGGCACCGGAGCTTCTTATATCTTAAACCAAGCTACCGGAAAGCCTGCTGAACATAATTCGTATACATTCAACCGCATCACGACGTATGGTATCTGGGGAAACAACGTGATTACTGCTTCTACCAACGACGGAAGTAAGGAAACAGACGGTGAACATTATGCCAAGTATCTCCAGTTCAACTATCTGAATGCGACCAGCGGCAAAACGACTACTGGTACACAGATTGCCGAAAACTTCCTTGGAAACGGTGAGTTTGTCAGCTTTGCAGGCTTTGTAGAAGCAAACAACAAACTCTATACTTCAGTCATCCCAATGGGAATGAGTCATTACGGTGTCAATACATTCCCCGACAAGATAACAGATGCCGACCTGGTTGCCAAATCGGACGGAGGTACCGGCTCCGGTTCCTATACAGCCGGACAGATACCTGCTACCCAGTATCCCGACAAGGCATTCATCGCTATTTATAACGGAAGCAGTTTCAACGAAACTCCAACCATCGTAGAAACAGATAAAATCGGATTTGCCTGCGGAAGAAACCGTTCTCAGTATTATCAGACCATCTGGGCTGCCGATAACGGCGACTTGTATGTTTTCTCTCCAGGATACGGACGTACGGCAACTTCTTCCAGCGACTTGAAAAAAGTTACAGGTACGCTTCCTTCAGGAGTTATGCGCATCAAGGCTGGCGAAACGGCTTTCGACTCGAACTATTATTATAACTTGGAAGAATTAGGCAACAAAAAACCGATGTTCCGCTGCTGGCACATTACTCAGGATTATTTTCTCTTGCAAATGTATACCGACGGAACGGCAGGTATGATGAGCGGAACAAATGCCGTCGTTACCGAACTGGCTATATTCAAAGCTGAAGATGGAAAGCTTACTACCGTATCGACCGGCATGCCACAAAAAAGCAACATTACTTCACTGGGTACTCCTTTCTGTACCAACGGAGTGGCTTATATTCCTGTAGTAACCAACGATGGCAGCTATCCGGCTTTGTATAAAATAGACCCTGTTACTGCAACAGCTACTAAAGGTATAAGCATCGTAGCAGATGAAGTAGCTGCCGTAGGTATGTTATCACCCAAATCTTTTTAAGTACAACAATGAAAAAAATATTCAAAAAAATACATCTATGGCTGTCTGTCCCCTTTGGACTGATTATTTCTATAATCTGTCTGACAGGGGCAACCCTTGTTTTCGAAAAAGAATTAACCCGAGCAGGCAACCCTCATCTATATACGGTAGAATATAAAGAAGGCAGTAAACCCCTAAAACCATCGGAAATCATTGCCCGTATCAGCCAGCAAACAGGAGATACACTGAAGATCAGTAGCCTGCAAGTGGCAGGAAACCCCAAAGAAGCATGGATGGTGAGCTTCACCAATGCTGGTCAGCACCAGTTGAGTGTCAATCCCTATTCGGGAGAAATAAACGGATGGGTAGAGGGAAATTCCTTTTTTCAGACTGTCCGTAAACTGCATCGCTGGCTGCTTGATGCTCCGGCGCAGAAAGGAGCTTCTTCTACCGGAAAGACAATTGTCGGCATCACTACCCTGCTGATGGTAGTTATCTTAATTTCCGGTATCGTACTCTGGTGGCCCCGAACACGCAAAAGTCTGCAAAACCGACTGAAGGTATCATGCACCAAAGGTCCCTTCCGTTTTTGGTACGACAGCCACGTTTCTTTAGGATTCTACGTTACAATATTTTTGCTGGTCATGGCTCTTACCGGACTGACATGGTCATTCCGATGGTACCGTACCGGATTCTATGCCCTGTTCGGCGCTTCTACCGAACAGCCCAAACAATCTGCGCCAGCCCACGAAGACAATAACAAAAAAGAAAAGAAAAACGAACCTGAAAGATTGAATTATCTGGCATGGGATGCTGCACTTGCCGAGCTGCAGAACCGTTACGAAACCTACGGAACAATCCAATTGAGCAAAAACAGCGCACAAGTTATTCAGTCAGGAAAACAAAAAGGAGATACCGCTTCTTTTGATATACACACAGGAAACATTACAGAAATAAAGGTATACAATATTGACGAACAGCCCATGTCGAACAAGATGAAGGGACTTATCTATTCACTTCATACCGGACAATGGGGAGGAATGTTTACCCGTATCATATATTTCCTGTCGGCCTTTATTGGTGGAATCTTACCTCTTACAGGATATTATCTTTGGATTAAGCGAATAAACAGAAAACATCGTCGTAATGTTTGATAGAAAATTTGTACAAAACATTTTATTTTTTGTACAAAAAATAAAAATACCTGCAGACATTTTCAGTTGAAACATCTGCAGGTATTTTTCAATTCTCCCGAAGGGAGCAAAAATTATTTAGGCTGCTTTCCGATGTAAGCCAGAATACCACCGTCTACGTAAAGCACATGACCATTTACAAAATTTGAAGCATCCGAAGCAAGGAATACAGCCGGACCCATCAAGTCTTCCGGATTTCCCCAGCGTGCAGCAGGAGTCTTGGCTACGATGAAAGCATCGAACGGATGACGAGAGCCGTCTGCCTGACGTTCGCGTAAAGGAGCTGTCTGAGGAGTAGCGATGTAACCCGGGCCGATACCATTACACTGGATGTTGAATTCTCCATATTCGGATGCAATGTTGCGGGTAAGCATCTTCAAACCACCTTTTGCTGCGGCATAAGCCGATACTGTTTCACGACCAAGTTCACTCATCATTGAACAGATGTTGATAATCTTTCCGTGACCTTTCTTGATCATACTCGGAATAACAGCTTTTGATACGATGAACGGAGCGTTCAAGTCAACGTCGATAACCTGACGGAATTCAGCAGCAGACATCTCACACATCGGGATACGCTTGATGATACCTGCATTGTTTACCAGAATATCGATTACACCCACTTCTTTTTCAATCTGTGCAACCAATGCGTTTACCGCTTCTTCATTGGTTACGTCGCATACATAGCCACGAGCGTCAATTCCAAGTTCTTTATATGCTGCAAGACCTTTGTCTACCAGTTCCTGCTTAATATCATTGAATACAATTTTTGCACCAGCCTGTGCAAAACCAGTTGCAATAGCAAAACCGATACCGTAAGAAGCTCCTGTTACAAGAGCGACTTTTCCTTCGAGTGAAAAATTAACCATAGTTTTCTTTAGTGTTTATATTGTTAATAACTAATATCAGCATTAAAAAAGCAATTTGTTTTTCCGTTTACGAACACGGAATTAATTATTTTAATTTTCTAAGTTCACAAATATACTAATTTCTTTTTATTAGTGTGCTAATATTTCGCAAATCTTATCTTGAAAAGCACGGGCTTCCTTACCCTTTAAGACATTCTGATTGATGATAACAAAAGCAAGCATATCTCCATTGCCTGCCTTTACATATCCGGCAAGCGAACTCACTCCCGTTACTGTTCCTGTCTTGGCATGAACATTGCGATACGCTTTTCCTTGCTTCATACGATTTCTCAAAGTTCCATCAACGCCTGCTACAGGAAGAGCTTCATATAAAGGACAGAATATTTCAGCCCGCGAATAAGCATATTTAAGATATTCTATCATCAGTTCGGGAGAAATATAATTATAAAGCGACACTCCACTTCCATCTACGATACTATATTCATCAGGATTACATCCGACTTCATGCTTCATAAAATCATAAACTGCATTTTGTGCGTCTTTGAAGCCTATACCTTTTTTACCTGAACGATGAATTCCTAAATGATAAAACATTGCTTCGGCAGACAAATTGTCGCTTTTCTTTAAAGCACGTTGTAATACAGGTGTCAGCGGACGTGACAACGTGTAGAGCTCCGTAACTTCGTCTGGACATGTTCCGTAGGTAAGCGATTTTACAGCTATTCCTTTTTTGTTCAGCTTGTAGGATAATGTATGCAGAAAGAAATCCTTCGAAGAATACATATTCAGTGTCTTTGTGCACCGGTAGTTCGCATTTCCACTTACATAAATGGTATTACCGTTATTCAGCCAGTCGCGAGTAACTTTCAACTTACCTTCTTGTGGAAGATAGCTTTTCGAGAGATTACAAACTGTGTAATAATCTGATTCGGGTAACACTTCCACCTTGGGGCGCTTACCTTTTGCAGCAGGAATAACCGTGACATTGACACATCCTCTGTTTAACATAAGTGGAGACAGATAAGGCTGAAAAGATTCGGGAGTATCATCCCACGACCATCCTGTACCCCAATAAATAGAATCGGTCAATGATACATCCGCAACTAAATGACCTTGTACAGAGCGTATTCCTGAGTTATAAACAGCTTCTGCCAGCTTGTTCATATCTTCATCCATAAACTCCGGATCGAATCCACCGACCAGATATAAATCTCCTTGTAGTATGCTATCCTGTGTAACTGTTCCCGTATAGGCTATTCTTGTGTTGAATACATAATATTCGCTTAATTCAGCCAAAGCGGTAACTGATGTTATCAGTTTTTCAATGGAAGCGGGACGATAGAGCTTCTTATCTTGATAAGCATAAACTTGTTTTCCCTGAGTCAAATTGAAAACACTAATGCCAACCTCCGACGTCGCTAACAGCTTTTCGGAAGAAACCAATGCATCCAGCCGTCCGGCAAGTGTCTGTGCACCTAACGTACAGCATACGATAAAAGAGATTAATATCAGTCCGATTCGTTTCATAAATTACAATTCTCTGAATATTTCACCCACAGTAGGATGTGGAAAAACAAAATTTTTGAAATAATCTAACTTACGATGTTCTTCTACCATCATACCTCCCAAGACAATCAGTTCGGAAGCCGGATTTCCTAAAATATGAACGCCAAGTACGGTATCGGATTCATCTACCAATACTTTGAATATTCCATTTGTACCTTCATTCTCGGCTACAAAACGACCTGAATATGCCATAGGCAACTTCACAACACGATAATTTATACCTTCTGCCTGCAAACTTTCCTCTGTCTTGCCAACTGAAGCTACTTCTGGATTGGTGTAGACGACTCCTGGAATAGCTCGATAACTCATCTCTTCAGACGCTCCTAAAATATCTTTTACGGCTATCTCTGCTTCTCTTACAGCTGTATGCGCCAATAAAGATACTCCATTCAAGTCACCGCATACATATACTCCGGAAACGGATGTACGCAAATGGGAGTCAACTCGAATATTTTTACGTTCAGTCCGTTCCAGATGCAGGTTTTCAAGTCCCAAACCTTCAGTAACCGGCCTACGACCGACACTCATCAATAACTTATCGGCACATATACTATTTGCTCCATCAGCATTTTGATAGCATACATGTATACCTTCTTCATCTTGCGACAGGCTTGTTACCTTGGCATCAAGTAAGAATTTTATGCCACGTTTTGCATATTCTGCCCGCAGAGAAGCTGCCAGCTCACGATCGATGCCATTTAATATCTCACTCATCATTTCAACCACCGTTACCTGCACTCCAAGACTTGAAAAGAAAGAAGCGAACTCCATACCGATGACTCCTCCCCCTACAATAGTAAGCGAACGGGGTAATTCTTTATTCTCGAGTGCATCCCGATGCGTCCAGTAGCTTACTTGTTCTATGCCTTCTATGGAAGGAATAACAGTCTGGCTCCCTGTACAAATTATCAGATACTCACATTCGTATGTTTCATCTGCACAGCGAACAGTATTCTTATCGACAATATAAGCCTCCCCGCTGACAATAGTTACTTGCTGTGCCGTTAGTTTCGCCTTAATGCCTAATACAAGTTTACGGACTACTTTCGCCTTGCGTGAGATAATTTTCGGCAAATCGAAAGAAGTTTCAGAAACACTTATTCCATATTTTGCAGCATGACGTCCATTGTCATATATCTTTGCCGAATACAGTAAAGTTTTGGTCGGAATGCATCCTTCATTCAAACAAACACCTCCTAAATTGTTTTTTTCAAACAAAACAACACTCAGACCAGCTTTCCCTGCGGCTTCTGCAGCTGTATATCCAGCCGGTCCTCCGCCGATAATTGCAACTTGGTATTTCATACTTATTTTATTAGATTAATAGGTTTATATTAAAGTTACTTCCAGACTTCATACTTCATCTGAGGATAATGCTCGTATAATGCATCAACAAACAGCTCCGGATCTTTCATCGGATACCATCTGTCTTCTTTTTCTGAAACAATACGCAAAACCTTACGTTGAGGATCGAGGTATACTTTGGTTATTCCCTTTAAGGTAGATTTCGAAAAGCCCAAATAGCAGATTACCCGAACTGTTCCTTTTTCATCTATCTGATATTCCTTTATTCCTCCGTACATGGAGAAAAGTATATCGAAAATGAAAAAAAGGATAAGTACCATAGTATATATCCACCATGTTCCCTGATTATAGAATAAAAATATAATAGTCAGAATAAGACTACTCACAAGTGCACTTATAAGTGTTTCACATACAAATCTTTTAACTGACTTCCGAGGTTTAAAACTTTCCATAATCATCATTTTTAGTTATTCTCTACATTTTCATCTTCCTTTTTCATTTTCTTCTCAATCCAGCGGACAAATTCACCGGCATTCTGAGGAGAAACATATACCTTATCGGATTGATGACCATTTTGGTAACTTATTTCTATCCGATGTACCGATAAAGCTGGAGCTATTGAAAATGACTTTACTTCACGCATACCTGTAATGGATTCAAGTAATATGGTTTTATTGGCAATAAAACGTCCTGTCTCAATCTGTAATTTACCATTGCCTGTAACAATATATTGAGTATGAATCAACATCTCTATTTCAAATATCATGACAACAGCCATCAACAACGTAGCTATGGTGTAGTGAAACCAGAAAAAATCGAATAACAAAAAAGCGGTAACAGCCATCAGTAACCAATACCAACTGTCTACCTTAGAATGAAATGTTCTGTCCATTATCTCTGCAAGATTTATTAATTCTTTGTGAAGATAGCAAATTATCATCGAAAATACACTTCTTGAAAAGGTTCTTTAGAAAAAAAACAAAGATAAAACGCTGTCATATCAGTTTTTTTGTAGTTTTGCAGCAATATTATACATGTTGTTATGGTAAGAAAATTCGATTTTCTCGTTATCGGTTCAGGAATTGCCGGAATGAGCTTTGCGCTAAAAGTAGCGCATAAAGGTTCGGTTGCACTGATCTGCAAAGCCGGACTGGAAGAAGCCAATACCTACTATGCACAGGGAGGAATTGCTTCTGTAACAAATCTGAAAGTGGATAATTTCGAAAAACATATCCACGACACTATGGTGGCCGGCGACTGGATCAGTGATCCGGCAGCAGTAGAAAAGGTAGTACGTAATGCTCCTGCTCAAATTGAAGAATTAATAAAATGGGGTGTAAACTTCGATAAGAATGAAAACGGAGAATTTGACTTGCACAAAGAAGGAGGACACTCTGAATTTCGTATTCTTCATCACAAAGATAATACCGGAGCTGAAATTCAAACCAGCTTGATAGAAGCAGTAAAACAACACCCCAATATTACGGTCTTTACTAATTTTTATGCTGTAGAAATTATTACTCAACATCATCTGGGTATCATAGTAACCCGACATACTCCAGGTATCAAATGTTTCGGAGCTTACGTATTAAATGAACAAACAGGAGAAGTTGATACGTTCCTGTCGAAAGTGACAGTTATGGCCACAGGAGGATGTGAAGCCGTTTATACCCACACAACTAATCCATTGGTTGCTACAGGTGATGGTATTGCCATGGTTTATCGTGCGAAAGGTGTTGTAAAGGATATGGAATTCATCCAGTTCCATCCAACGGCCTTGTATCATCCGGGAGATCGCCCCAGCTTCCTGATAACAGAAGCAATGAGAGGGTATGGAGCTGTATTAAGAAATCTGGGAGGTGAAGAATTCATGCAGAAATACGATCCACGTCTATCTCTTGCTCCTCGTGATATCGTAGCACGTGCTATAGATAATGAAATGAAACAAAGAGGAGAAGATCATGTTTACTTGGATGTAACGCATAAAGATCCAGAAGAAACGAAAAAACACTTCCCGAATATCTATAAAAAATGTCTTAGCCTGGGCATTGATATTACAAAAGATTATATTCCAGTTGCACCTGCAGCTCATTACTTGTGTGGCGGTATAAAAGTTGACTTAGATGGACAATCTAGTATCAAACGTTTGTATGCCATTGGAGAATGCTCTTGCACCGGTCTGCATGGTGGAAACCGATTGGCATCTAATTCACTTATTGAAGCCATTGTATACGCAGATTCTGCCGCAAAGCATGCATTGAGTGTACTCGACCGCTATGATTTCAATGAAGATGTTCCAGAATGGAATGCAGAAGGTACTATCAGTAATGAAGAACGAATTCTGATAACTCAAAGCATGAAAGAAGTAAACCAGATAATGGAAGCATATGTAGGCATTGTACGAAGCAATTTACGTTTGGTACGTGCTTGGAATCGTTTGGATATCTTATATGAAGAAACAGAACGTCTATTCAAACGTGTAAAAGCATCCAGAGAAATTTGTGAACTGCGTAATATGATTAATGTAGGTTATCTGATTACTCGACAGGCTATGGAACGTAAAGAAAGTCGTGGCTTACATTATACAATCGATTATCCGCATCCTGCAAAAAAGGAAGGCGAACAATAAATACCTTATTCACTAATGTGGTAATATAGGGATATTCAGTAAATGTCCCCAAAAATAAAATGGCATATGAAGTGATTATGGTCTGTCATCTTCATATGCCATTTTTTATTGCTATTTTACTGTGTTTTCTTAAAAATTCTATCCGGCAGGACATAACGCTCCGGAAGAAGCCTGGTGACCTCTTCTGATTTTGTCAGTAAAAATCATATCATGCCGCTTTAACCGTCCTGTTCCTGATCTTGTCAATCATCAGTACGGCATTTGCCGTATGTATTCCGAAGAAGATCCACAGGATTTCTGTCTTCCTGTTCCGTGCCTTTATCCTCAAGAGCGAGTAATGCTGCTTCTGTGTGCCGAAGCTTCCTTCAAGCCGGGTGGCCCTTTCCCTTGAATAAAAATTCTATCCGGCAGGACATGACGCTCCGGAAGAAGCCTGGTGACCTCCTCTGATTCTGTCAGTAAAATCATATCATGCCGCTTTAACCGTCCTGTTCCTGATCTT
>HF993276.1 GCA_000436795.1 Bacteroides sp. CAG:1076 | reverse complement strand
GGTTCGAATCCATCTTTGCCCACTAAAATTGCGGAAGTAGCTCAGTCGATAGAGCATTAGCCTTCCAAGCTGAGGGTCGCGGGTTTGAGTCCCGTCTTCCGCTCTCCAAAAGGTCATACATTTTATGTATGACCTTTTTTATTATTCCCTAAAATCATTAATAAAACCAAACAGAAGCAACACCTATAACCTTAATTTGTTATATTAGTTTTATCAATCTAATATCTTATCACTAACCCTTAAAAAGAAACCATTATGAAGAATTTCAGAATCGAATCGCTTATCCTCGCCATCGGATTGCTCCTATTAGGAATATGCATCCAAAGAGGATTCAACTCATTTGCAGAGCGTGACAGAAGTGTAAATGTAAAGGGACTTGCTGAAATGGAAGTTCCTGCCGACAAAGTCATATGGCCATTGATGTATAAAAGCTTAGGCAATGACTTGAATGCCTTATACGACAACATTAAAAATTCAAATGCCACTATTACTCAATTTCTGAAGGAGAAAGGTATAGATGAAAAAGAAATCAGCATCAATGCACCTGAGATTATCGACCTGAAAGCCGAACGATATAGCAACAGCGACAACAGTCCTTACCGATATAACGTAACAACAGTTATTACTGTAACCTCCAACAAAGTGGATTTGGTAAGAAGCCTCATTGCCGAACAAGGCGAATTACTGAAACGAGGAATTGCTGTAACAGGAGGCGACTATCGGTACAATGTCCAATATGAATATACAGGACTTAACACTATCAAACCGCAAATGATAGAAGAAGCAACCAAAAATGCACGGCAAGCCGCCGAAAAATTTGCAAAAGACTCCGACAGCAAGCTGGGAAAAATCCGACATGCCAACCAAGGACAATTCAGTATTTCCGATCGTGACGCAAATACTCCTTATATAAAAAAGGTACGTGTAGTTACTACCATAGATTACTCACTCGAAGACTAAGCAGAATTAAATTCCAATTTATACATACAAAAGAGCCACAAAGTTTTACAACAGAAATATCTTAATGAAACTTTGTGGCTTCTTTTACGCCGGTCCCTTCCGAAGTTTTTACGAAAAAAAACAGGAAAAGTTGTATCATTCAGGATTTTATTGTACTTTTGCAGCCGATTTATATAAACAATATAAAGTCTAA
>HF993275.1 GCA_000436795.1 Bacteroides sp. CAG:1076 | reverse complement strand
TGATTATTAGCGATAAAAAATATAAGGTTCCGCCCCCAAGCGGATCACCCAAACAAATCTACTAAAATCGAAGAGGATGTATCTGAAACGATACGTCCTCTTTTTTTATACCTCCTCTTCTATCGAAGAATTTGTCTCGACGTTTTTTTATTTTTTGTACAAAAAATAAAAAAACGTCGAGACAAATTAAAAGGGATTCAGGCTAAAGCCATAACTTTGCCCGTACTTTTAAATCCAAACCGTTATGTGGAAGTATTATGCACTGCTGTCGGCGTTTTTTGCCGCACTGACAGCTATCTTTGCCAAGATAGGCGTAAAAGACATTAACTCAGACCTTGCCACAGCTATCCGTACTACAATCATTCTATGCATCACATGGGGAATTGTTTTCTGCAGCCGGGAAACCGCAGGCATCAGGCAGGTAAGCGAACATACGTGGATATTCCTCATCCTTTCGGGAATAGCAACGGGACTGTCGTGGCTGTTTTATTTCAAGGCACTGCAAACCGGAGATGTATCGCGTGTGGCTCCGATAGACAAGCTCAGTGTGGTCATGACCATCTGCCTGTCGTTCTTGTTCCTGCGCGAACCGGTCAGTCTGCGGGTAGTAATAGGTGCTCTCCTGATTACCTGCGGAAGTATTGTGATGCTTATCAAATAGCCAGAAGATTCCTTTCGCCCTTTTCACCGGTAGCATTGGTACAGCCAGCGGAATGCTTCCTTTTACCAAACCGACAAACAAAGGAATAGAAACGCAAGTCAACCAGAAAGGGAAAATACGGTTCGCAAAACAACGAACATTATAGTTTTTAAAAAAGGCTGTTATTTACAGCACTTTTCCGTTTTCTCCACACACTGCCCGAAAAACTCCTGAAAAAGCCCGCTGGCCAGTTTCCAGTTTTCGCGGTTAATGCAGTACTTCACCTTCGGAGTTTCCACCTCACCCTGTATGAGTCCCGCATCCTTCAGTTCCTTCAAGTGCTGCGACACGGTAGCCTTGGCTATCGGCAGTTCCTCATGTATATCGCCAAAATAGCATGTTTTCTGCCGGGCAAGAAAGTGCAGAATGGCAATTCGTGCCGGATGTCCCAAGGCTTTGGCAAACCTTGCCAACTGCTCCTGCGTGGCTGTATAATCCTTTTTTGCTTCCATCGTATCCTATCGTTCGAAAATTACGAATATCATTTTAAAATGTGCAACAAAAAAATTCCTTTATGCCGAAAACGGTAAAATCCGCCCTTCAGCATAAAGGAAAATTCATTTATCAGAACAACTTGCTTGGATACTCTCCAGAGTCGGCAAGCGCTTTCAGCTTATCAACCACGCCCTGACGATCGGCAGCATAAGTCACACCGAACCAGCGAGAAGTAGTATCGAGTACTTCTACCGTAGCAGTACCATCGTTTATCAACTTGTTCACCATGAGCGGAATGTAATATTCAGCTTTCGGCTTGTCGATGTTCTCTTTCAGGAAGTCTACGAAATAATCTTCAGAATACTTGAAATAGTCGGGAGTAAAGCCCCACATATTCATAGAAACCGGTGTATTATCTTCGATGCCTACCCATTCGCCGTTCTCGTCCTTGTAAGAAACGACGCCGTTGATACGCATGATTTCAGTACGTTCAACTACCGTAGTCAGGTGTCTGTGTTCATCGGTAGAGCAGATACCGCGAGCTACTGTACCACTATCGCTCAACGTATTACCTACACGGAATCCTACCATGCAGTATGTATTCTTGGCTCCTTCGGGCAGTTCGGACAGGTATTTACCGATAACGGCAAAGCTGTCGCGTCCGTAGAAGTCGTCGGCATTGATAACAGCAAAAGGTTCACGAATCACATCTTTACCCATCAGCACAGCATGATTGGTACCCCATGGCTTTGTACGATCGGCCGGGCAAGTGAATCCTTCGGGCAACTTGTCGATGCTCTGGAACACTACTTCCACCGGAATATGATTTTCGTACTTGCTGATGATTTTCTTACGGAAATCCTCTTCAAAATCTTTTCTGATTACAAATACGATTTTTCCAAATCCGCCACGTATAGCGTCGAAAATAGAATAATCCATGATTGTTTCACCGTTAGGTCCTACGCCGTCAAGCTGCTTTAAACCTCCGTAACGGCTTCCCATTCCTGCTGCCAGGACAAACAAAGTTGGTTTCATAATATGTCTTTAAATTAAGTTATAGCGCAAAGGTAAAGAATTTATATAAATAGCGCTAAATTGTTACAGAACAAAATGAGTATTGTTTCGGTTATTTTATATAAATTCGCATAAACTATACGCTTTATTTAGCCTATGAAAAAGTATTTACGATGGACTGGGATTGCCGTCGCATCGCCGTTCATACTATTTATACTGCTATGTATCTTGATATACATTCCTCCTATCCAGAACTTTCTGGTGAATACGGCTACCCGCTACGCTTCCGAGGCCACAGGAATGCAAATTTCCATCGGACGGATTTCACTCTCCTTCCCCTTGGATCTGGTTGTCAGCCATACGGTTGTAGTCGACAAGCAAGATACGATTCTGAACGCCGAACGGCTGACTGCCAAGGTACAGCTCATGCCGCTTCTGCAAAAGAAGATAGAACTGGACGGACTGCAGCTCACCCAGGCTTCGGTCAATACGGCAAACCTGATTGAAGGACTCACCCTGAAAGGCAATCTGGGAGAGCTGTTCGTTTCCTCTCACGGAGTAGACCTCGACCCGGAAACTGCCATTGTCAATACACTGTCGCTGAAAGATACCCACCTGTCGGTATGCATGGCAGATACGACTGCCGCCGACACGACCAGCTCGGCACCGCTGTACTGGAAGATACAGTTGAAGAACGTCGATCTGGAAAACGTATCGTTTGCCATGCAGATGCCTCTCGACTCCCTCGACATGTCGGCGTCCATCGGCAAGCTGTCACTGCGCAACGGACTGGTGGACTTGCATAAATCGGCATACTCTGCCCAGACGCTCAACCTGAGCAAGGGTACGGCTTCCATCAACACCAATACGCTCGCTCCCGCACAGGGACTGGACGTAGCACATATCGCCATCACCGACATAAACCTGGACTTAGACTCTGTGTATTATGCCGGGGAGGACATCTATGCCAACATCAAAGACTTCAACCTGAAGGAACGCTCCGGACTGGAAATCACCTCAACGCAAGGTAAACTAATCTCCGACGCGAAAACCCTCAAGGTACCCTCGCTCCAGATAAAGACTCCCGATTCGTTCATCGAGTTCAACGCCTCTATGGACTGGGATGCTACGCATGCCGATAAGGACGGACAAATCAACGCCCGCCTCATGGCAGACATCGGCAAGAACGACTTGCTGAAGGTAGTTACCGGCATGCCCGAAGCGTTCATCCAGAAATATCCGGCGGCTCCCCTGCAGATACGGGCAGGAGTGGACGGCAACCTGAAAGAGATACGCCTCACCACACTCTCGGCAAACATTCAGGGAGCACTCAAGGCACAGGCGTCGGGAAAAATTTCTCTGCCACTGGACAGCATACGCAGGAACGGTTCGGTCAACCTGAAAGTAGAAACGGGCAATCTGGCTTTCGTTGAAACCATGATGGAAGGCATCGTGCTGCCTCACGGCATGAAGTTGAACGGAGAAGCACAAATCAACGGAAGCCGGCTGGGAGCCGACTTACAATTCCTGCCGGGCAGAAAAGCCAACGTATCTGTCAAAGCAGACTACGACATGCAGAAGGAAGCCTATCTGTTCGACCTGAACGTAGACAGCCTCAACCTGCACCGTTTCATGCCTCATGACTCCATCTTCGGACTTTCGGCTACCATTCATGCCGAAGGCGAAGGCACAGACTTTTTCTCTCCGCGTACAAGAGCGATGCTGAAAACCGAAGTTTCTCACTTCCGCTACGGGTCACTCGTATTCTCGGGAGTGACGCTGACGGCAGGACTGCAACGTTCTCAGGCTTCGGCACTGCTGAACATCAACAACCGTGCGCTCGACGTATCGGCAGAACTGCAGGCACTGCTGCATCCCAATCTGGTAAAAGCCGACCTGAATACCAGCATCCGGCTGCTGGACTGGCAGGAACTGGCACTGATGAATACGCCGTTCCGCTCTGCCATGAACATCGAAGTACATGCACAGACCGACATGAAACAGCGGCACAGTGCACGGACAACCATCAGCGGTATCCAGTTGGCTACTGCCGAACGGACATTCAAGACCAAGGATCTGCATGCGGGATTCAACATGGCGCCCGACTCGGTGCGAGGATATGTGAATGCCGGCGACCTGACCTTCCTGTTCAGATCGACCAACAGCCTCGAGAAATTCATGAGCAAGACCGACCGCATAGCACAGGAGTTCAATGCCCAGTGGAAAAAGAAACACATCAACCAGCAACTGCTCAAGGAGATGATGCCGGCAGCCCAGTTGAAGATATTCTCCGGTTCCGACAATCCGGTTGCCAACTTTCTGGCGGCACAGCACATCAGTTACAACCGCCTGAGAGCAAACTTCAGCCTGTCGCCCGAAAAAGGGCTGGACGGCTCCATCGACCTGTTCGGTCTGCATACCGACAGTCTGCAACTGGACACCATTTACTTCAGAGCCTCACAGGATTCTGCCCGCCTGCAGTTCGACAGCGGTGTAAAGGCACTTGCCAGCAAGCGTCAGGAAGCATTCAATATATCTCTGAACGGTTACATAGGTTCTACCGACGCACAGATGCTAATCGGTTATCTGAACGGGAAAGGAGAAACAGGCGTAGACCTCGGCCTGCAAGCCCAGTTACGCCCCAACGGCATCAGCATGCACATTACCCCCGACAACCCCACGCTGGTATACCGGCCGTTCAAGGTAAACCCCGACAACTACATTTACCTGAGCGACCAGGGACGCATCCATGCCGACGTAAAGATATACGACGAGAACCACTCGGGACTGTCGCTGTACTCTACCCCCGACTCTCTCGCGCTGCAAGACCTTACCTTGGGGCTGAACCAGATAGACATTGCAGAATTCCGGCGCATCATCCCTTACATGCCCGACATAGCCGGCTCCATCAATGCCGAGGCACACTATATACAGACCGAAGCAAGTACGCAGGTAGCCACCGATGTAGGTATCAGCAATCTGGCCTACAACAAGCAGCCACTGGGCAACTGGGAGATGAGTGCCGTCTACCTTCCTAAGGAAACGGGAGAACACAGCATCGACGGTTTTGTCATGCTGAACGGAGAAGAAATCATGAGCATGAACGGAAGCTACCTGTCGGCTTCGGGCAAAAACGACAAAGACCATATCACAGTCGACGTGAACCTGCATCACCTGCCGCTGAAGATAGCCAATGCGTTCATCCCCGACAATATGGCAAAGCTGCAAGGCGACCTCGACGGAGCCATTTCCGTAGAAGGCTCTACGTCGCAACCCGTATTAAACGGAGAACTGGGAATGGACAGCGTCATCGTAAACATACCGCAGGCTTCGCTGAACCTCCGTTTCGACAACCGCCCGCTGAAGATAGAAAACAGCCGGCTGATATTCGAACGCTTCAACATCTTCACCAAAGGGAAAACGCCGTTCAGCATCGACGGATATGTCGATATGACCGACATGGCTGCCATGGACATCAACCTGAAGATGCAGGCACACAATTTCGAACTGATCAATGCCAAGCGCACCAAGGAATCGCTGGTTCACGGCAAGCTGTATGTCGACGTCGACGCCCTGCTGAAAGGAAGACCGGATGCCCTGACCATGCGTGGAAACATGAACATACTGGGCAGCAGCGACTTCACCTATGTACTGAAAGATTCGCCGCTCACCGTAGAAGACCGCCTGAACGAAACCGTAACGTTTGTCGACTTCAGCGATACCACCCATATAGAGAAGCCCAACATGCCGGTTATGTCGCTGGGAGGAATGGATATCTTGATGACACTCCACATTGATGAAGCCGTACAGGCACGTGTCGACCTGAACGACAACGGCAGCAACTACATGCTGCTGGAAGGCGGAGGCGACCTCTCGTTCCAGTACCAGCCCGACGGCAACATGCTGCTGAACGGACGATACTCGCTGATGAGCGGAGAAATGAAATACGAAATGCCTATCATCCCGCTCAAGACCTTCTACATACAAGACGGCAGCTACATCGAGTGGACGGGCAACCTGATGAACCCCAACCTGAACATCAAGGCAGCCGAACGGGTACGTGCCTCGGTTTCGTCCGACGGAGAAAGCTCACGCATGGTCAACTTCAATGTGGGTGTCAACCTGACCAACCGGCTGGAAGACCTGGGATTCACCTTTACCCTCGAAGCCCCCGACGACGGAGCCATGCAGAACGAACTGGCGTCCAAGTCGGCAGAAGAAAAGAACAAGCTGGCAGTCACCATGCTGGTAACCGGCGTATACATGGGCGACAGCAATGCCGGAGCGAAAGGATTCGATACCAACAGCATGCTGAACTCTTTCCTGCAAAGCGAAATCAACAAGGTAGCCGGAAGCGCGCTGAAAACCATCGACATCAACTTCGGTATGGAAACGACGGACGAAGGAGGTACAGGCAACACCCGTACCGACTACAACTTCCAGTTTGCCAAACGTTTCTGGAACAACCGCTTCCAGGTGATTATCGGCGGCAAGATTTCTACCGGAAACGACGTACAGCAGCAAGACGAATCGTTCATCGACAATATATCGCTGGAGTACCGCCTCGACAACAGTGGAACACGCTACATCAAGATTTTCCACGACAAGAACTACGAGAGCATCCTCGACGGCGAAGTGATAGAAACCGGTGCCGGTATCGTACTGAGAAAGAAAGTGAGCAAACTGGGCGAGCTTTTCATCTTCCGTTCGCGCAAGAAGAAGCAGCCGGAACAAGAAATAGCCAACTGATTTTTTAGACACATAAAAACAGATTCATGAAAAGACAGAAAACATATCCTATACTCGTCCTCCTGCTGACGGTCTTACTTGCCGCATCGTGCTCTACCACCAAGCACCTGCCCGAAGGAGAAACACTGTACTTAGGACTGAAAAAGGTTACCATCGACAACGAAGACAAGAGCAAGGCAGGACAGAATGCACTGGCCGAAGTGGAAGGCGCAATCAGCATTGCCCCCAACTATGCCATCACGATAAAGCCCAACATACGCTTTCCCATTCCCTTCGGACTATGGATATACAACCGTTTCGAACGGTACGAAAAAGGGTTCGGCCACTGGGTATTCAAGAAGCTGGCTTCCGATCCCGTATATGTTTCCACCGTCAATCCCGAAACCCGTGTCAAGGTAGCAACCAACCTGCTGCACGACTACGGCTACTTCGACGGCAAGGTAACCTACCGGGTAGACAGCACGCGCAATCCCCGTGCCGTAAAGCTGAGCTACGATATCGACATGGGTAAGCCCTACTACATCGATACCCTCATCTACGAAGGCTTCCGTCCACGTACCGACAGCCTGATCCGCGCCCACTTCGACGAACGCCTGATACACAGCGGCGACAACTTCGACGTGACCGTGCTGAATCAGGAACGCCAGCGCCTGATAGACCTGCTGCGCGACAACGGCTATTACTATGCCCGAAACGAATTTCTGACGTTTCTTGCCGACACCATCATGCGCAAAGGCTACGTCAGCATGAAGATTGTACCACGGCAGAGCATACCCGAAGAGGCACTCCGCACCTACTACATCGGACACACCTCGGTCTACCTCACCGGCTACAACGGCGAACAGCCCACCGACTCGCTGAAACGACGCAACTTTACGGTCTACTATTCCGGCAAGAAGCCCGGCATCCGGTACGGCGTACTGCGCAAGCGTTTCCTGTACCGTCAGGGAGAAGCCTACTCGCAAACCCGGCAGAACTATACACAGGAAGCACTGGCACGACTGGACGTGTTCAAGTTCAGCGATTTCCAGTATACCCCCCGCAGCGGAGCCGGAAAAGATACCCTCGACATACGGGTAAACGCCATGTTCGACCTGCCCTACAACAGCGAGCTGGAACTGAACGTCACGACCAAAAGCACCAAGCAGACCGGACCGGGAGCCATCTTCAACCTCTCGCGCAAGAACTTCCGCGGCATGGGAGCCTCGCTCAACCTCGAGCTCAAAGGCTCGTACGAATGGCAGACCAGCTCCACCGTCGACGGCGACAAGTCGGTCATGAACTCCTACGAACTGGGTGCCGCCCTGTCGCTGGAGTTTCCCCGTATCGTACTCCCGTGGGTACGCAACCGCATCGACCCCTTCCGCTTCCCCTCGCAGACCAACTTCAAGATTTACGCCGAACAAGTAAACCGTGCCCGTTACTTCAAGATGCTCTCCTTCGGCGGAAGCGTATCGTACAGCTTCCAGCCCTCACGCAGCATGAAGCACACCGTAACACCGCTCCATCTGGCATTCAACCACCTGCAGCACCGCACGGCAGCCTTCGACTCCATAGCCGAAGCCAACCCGATGCTGTTCCACAGTCTGGACGACCAGTTCATCCCGTCGGTAACCTACACCTTTACCTACGACAACTCCTGGCAGCAGCGCCGGATGCGCCTGTGGTGGGAAAACTCCTTCACCTCGGCAGGAAACGTCACCTCCCTTATTTACGCAGCCTTCGGCAAAAGCCTGAAGGCAAGGGACAAGAAATTCCTGGGAACCCCCTTCGCCCAGTTCCTGAAATTCTCGAGCGAAATACGCCCGCTGTATTACATCAACGACAAGCAGCAGATAGCAGCCCGCTTCATGGCAGGAGTAATCTGGGCATACGGCAACAAGACCATCGCCCCCTACAGCGAGCAGTTCTACGTAGGAGGTGCCAACAGCATCCGTGCCTTTACGGTACGTTCCATTGGTCCGGGACGCTTCCATCCGGCAGAAAGCTCCACCTATTCGTACGTCGACGAAACGGGTGACATCAAGCTGGAAGCCAATCTGGAGTACCGATTCCGCATCCTGTCGAGCCTGTTCGGCGGCAACCTGAACGGAGCCGTCTTTCTGGACGCCGGCAACGTATGGCTGATGCGCAAGGACGAAGCCCGTCCGGATGCCGAATTCAGCTTCAACAAATTCTTAGACAGCATCGCACTGGGCACCGGTCTGGGCATCCGCTACGACCTGTCGTTCCTCGTGCTCCGCCTCGACTGGGGAATCGCCCTCCACGTACCTTATGAAACGGGCATTTCCAAGTATTACAACATTCCCCGTTTCAAAGACGGCATGGGCATCCATTTCGCCATCGGCTATCCGTTCTAAAAAAGAGAACAAAAAAACCGGAAGTTTGTACAAAACCTCGAAAAGATTTGTACAAATTTCCGGAAAAGAACCAACGACAAGGAGCGAGAAGTCCTTACTTATTTCTTTGCTTATCCTTATATTCGGTAGGAGTCATGCCGAAACGCTGCTTGAAGCACTTGCTGAAATAGCGCGGATCGTTGATACCTACCATGTAAGATATCTGAGTCATGTTGAACTCGCCCGTTTCAATGAGCTGGGCAGCACGTTTCACACGCATTTCCTTGATAAATTCTATCGGAGCAAGTCCCGTCAGCGATTTCAGCTTCTTGAAAAAGACCGAACGGCTCACTGCCATTTCATGTACCAGATCGTCGACCACCAGTTCGCCGTTGTCGATATTACGCTCCATAAAGTCGGTCAGACGGTCGAGGAAACGACGATCCTGATCCGACATCATATCGACTTCCTCTTCCTCGTTCTCCACCTCGGAGGGATTGATGTTCATCAGACGGTCGCAGTAGAACTGGCGCAGCCTCTGCCGACGTGCCAGCAAGTTGTCGACACGAGCTTCGAGATAGGTCGCACTGAAAGGCTTGGTAATGTAACTGTCGGCACCCAGCTTCAAGCTCTGGAGCTTGGTATCCATATCGGTCTTTGCCGTAAGCAGCACGATAGGAATGTGGCTGGTGGTCAGTTCCTCACGCAGTTCACGAACCAGCGTAATACCGTCTTTCTCGGGCATCATGATGTCGCTGATAATGATATCGGGAACAAACTTCACGGCTTTTTCCAGTCCTTCCACCCCATTGACAGCCTCGATGATGCGGAAGCGTGAGCCGAATATGCTGCGCAGGAAAAATCTCAGTTCCAGATTGTCCTCGACGAGCAGCATGGTTGCTTCGGGAACGGTTTCGCTTTTCTCCTTCTCGCCGGCTACAGAATCTCCGGCAGCCGCTGCCACCACTTCATCGGGAACCTCCTGCTTGCTGATGGCATCCATCATCTGCACATTATCCGAGAGGACAAATTCCACCTCTTCGCCATAGTGCTCCTTTCCTTTCAGGAAGTCGACCATAAAGCAACTTCCTTCTCCTTCCTTACTCTCCACCCGTATGGTAGCATGATGCATCTCGACCAGCTCCTTTACCAGCGAAAGCCCGATACCCGAACTGTTCGGATTAAACAGATTCTTGTCGAGCAGGGTTTCGAAACGTACGAACAAAGAATTTTTTCTGCTTTCGGGAATACCGATACCCTGATCCTGCACGCCTACCGTCACGCTACCCTCATTGTCGTGTATAAATACGGTAATCGTCTTTCCGGGCTGCGTATACTTAAACGCGTTCGACAAGAGGTTGAATACTATTTTTTCCACCTTATCGGCATCTACCCACAGTTTCAGTTCATCCTGTTCGCTCTCGAAAATAAAGTCTATCTTGTTCGACTCTGCCACCGACTCGAAGTTCTCCATAATCTTGCGTACAAACGCTACGATGTCTACCTGCTCCACACAAAGTTTCATCTTGTGATTCTGTATCTTGCGGAAGTCAAGTATCTGGTTGACCAGCCTCAGCATACGGTGTGTGTTACGCTCCACCACCTGCAACTGCTCGCGTACCTCCTTATTCAGGTCGGCACGCCTCAGAATATATTCCAGCGGCCCTTCTATCAGTGTAAGCGGAGTACGGAGCTCGTGCGAGATATTGGTAAAGAAACGCAGCTTCATGTCGGTAACCTGCTGTTCGACAGACACCTCATGCTTCAACCGGTAAATAAGGAACAATATATAAGCTCCTCCCAGCAAGACCAGCATAAACGCCACCACGTAAAGTACATACGCATAAGGAGTTTCCCAGAACGAAGGCTTGACGGTAATTTTCAGGCTATGTTCGTTTTCTACCCAGATGCCGGCTCCGTTCGTCGATTTCACACGGAAAACATAATTTCCCTTCGGCAGATTGGTATAGGTAGCCGTACGCTGCTTGCCCACGTAGTTCCATTCCTTGTCGAACCCCTCGAGAATATAAGCATACTGCACATTCTCGGGGAAACTCATGTCGAGTGCAGCAAACGCTAAAGTCACCGTATTCTCCTTGTGCGAAAGCCGGAGGTGCGACAAGCTGTTCAATGACTCGGGCAAAACGGATCCCGCTTGCGGCAAAACGATTTTATTGGCAATCTTCAAACCCGAAAAAATGATTTCAGGCACATAAGCATTCTTCCGTATCTGGGCAGGATTGAAACACAACAATCCCCTGTTTGTACCAAACATCAGGCGTCCGTCGCCGGAAGCAATTGCCGTACTTTCTTCGAACAGAAGCTCTTCTCCGATTTCCTGCTTCAAGTAATTGTCGAAATGGTGATTTGCAACATTCATCTTGCTCAGTCCGCTTTCCGATCCCATCCAGACGTTTCCGCTCTTGTCTTCGGCAAGCGAGAAAAGCACGTCAGTAGGAAGCCCGTCTTTGGTACCATAGGCCAGAAACAGTGCATTGCCCTGCTTGTCGACGCTTTTCAGTTCATTCAGTCCTCCGCCAAACGTAGCAAAGAACAGACGGTTATCGTGAGTAAGCAGAATATCGTATATATCGTTGCACGTCAACGTTTCCCGCTGGCCGGGTATATATACATGGAGGTGGAAATTGATACTGCCGGGGTGTGCAAACTTTTCGCTGAAGGACAACAGTCCGTTGGAAGTAGCCACCCACAGCATTCCATTCCGGTCGTGCCTGATGCGGCGTGCCTTGTAACAGCGCTCTATCGGATACGATTTCAGGTTATTCCGCGAGTTGACAAAACGGACACTACCGTCGTCACGGCGTTCGATATAATTGATACCCCCTCCGAAAGTAACCACCCAGATGCGCCCGTAACCATCCTCGCACAAATCGTACACACTGTTATGGCTCAAGCTGTAAATATCGCCGGCATCGTATGTATAGTGCAGCAACCTGTATGCATCTCCCTGAGGAATCAACTGAAGCAGTCCGTTTCCCTTGGTAGCAATCCATATATTGCCTTTCGAATCTTCTATAATCTTGTAAGCAGATCCCTTGAAAAGAGTACCCGCAGAAGCAATCCTCCCGTCTGTCGTCAGATACCCCCGGCGTTTGAAATCGAGCGAATAAACAGATATCTTGCCGTCGCGCGTACCTATCCAGAGTTGCTTGCGCGAATCCACGCAAAGCGCACGTACCTGATTGGCATTGGTATCGTAGTTACAGTCGAGCGGTTTCAGCAGGTTAAATTCATTTTTAAAGAAAGTCACCTTGTCCAGCCCCTTCGAGTGTGTTCCCAGCCACAGGTTTCCCTGATGGTCGAGCATCATGGCATGCAGCTTGTTCGAAAAGCGCCAGGAGTCGGCACCGGTCTCGTTGTAAAACGGCAGCAGACAGTTCTGCCTTCTGTCGAACCACGACAATCCTCCTCCCAACGGATGTACCCACAAATCACCCTGCTTATCCTCACAAACGGCAAACTTAGGCGCATCGCCCGGTTCCTGCTCTACCGAGGCTTGCTCTACCTTGAATACTCCGGTAGAAGGATTGAAATGGCATACGCAGCCCACTTTCTGCACTTCAAACCAGACCTCGCTGTGGCTGTCTACATACAGCGAACGGACAGGGAAACGGGAAAAATCGAATTTATCTGCCGGATTATAATAAGTCAGATTATCCAGCGACTCATCGCCCACCACGAATCCCGACTTGCGGGTAGCCATAATAATTTTATTACCAGCCAGCCGGCGAATGGCAACAATATCGTCCTCCAAAGACAATTCCTTCAACTCGAAAGATTCATCCTTCAGCGAATACTTCCATATCCTCCCGTAGCCGGAGGTAAAATAAACGTGTTCGTTCACGGAAACCGCCGAAAAAAAAGACTGCCCCGCACGTCCCGATTCCAAATGCGTATTTACGAAAAAAGAAGATTTCTTTCCGGTGCTGCCATCTATCGCAAACAATCCGTCCTGAGTAAGCAGCCATTCCTTGTTCTTCGCATCCAGAAAGACCGTATTGATAGCCGTGCCCTTCTCCTTGGCAGCCGTAGACAGATACACCTTCGATGTAAGTTTGCCCGTCTTACTGTCGGGCACTACCCTGATGCCTCCATTCTTATCGGTAAGCAGCCATACCGTACCATTGTCGAGCGGCAGGATAGACGTGACAGCCAAATCTTTGCCAGTCCCCTCGGCCGGTACTTCCGTAAATGTTTCCATCCGCTTATCGAAACGGAACACCCTGCCATCGTAAGTAATGCACCACACATCCCCATGTCTGTCTACCTGCAGATGATCTACACGATTGGAACTCCAGCGCATTTCGTTTTCCTTACGTGCCTTGTACACCTTGAAGTCGTAGCCGTCGAAGCGGTTGATACCATCCCACGTAGCAAACCATATCATTCCGTCGTGGTCTTGTACCATATCCATAACCGAATTCTCCGACAAGCCGTTCTCCTGCGAATAATGAGTAAATGTACAATTCAGTTGAGCATTAGCTAAAACACTGAAAGACAAGAACAAAAGAATGTTTAAAAGTTTTTTCATAACATTATATTCAGCGATGCGAGCAAAAGTAATGAAAATTAAATGATTCCGCAAACATGTAAAGGCAGTAAAACACTCTTACGTATCTCTATAACCTGAAAAGAGTTTCATCTTTTCCCTGCCGAGAGGTAGTGATGAAACTCTTTCAGATTTTATAACTCTAACCTTCTAAAAATCAGAAACGACGGTGAGGAGGTCCGCCGAATCCTCCTCTGGGGCCTCCCATTCCGGGTCCGCCCTTGGCAGCACCTTTTCCGCCAAACAGATTCAGGCGGTAAATAAAGTGTACCATGCAATAACTGTAAATGGCATTGTATTCGGTATCCTGACGCATGGCAGCACTGATGGTACGGCTGATGTTGCTCTGGTTTCTCAGGATATCGTAGAACTGAATGCTCACCGTAGCGGCATTACCCTTGAGGAAATCCTGAGAGATCTGTGCATTCCAGATCAGTTCATCGGTATTCATGCTCGAGTCTGTATATCCTCTACGCGAGTTCTGCGACAAGTCGGTAGATATTGACATGTTCCACGGCAACCGCACGTTGGTGCTGGCACCATAAGCAAACTGATAAGTATCCATATTGTTGCTTTCCTGATAGCTGTTGCGCGAATGAGTATAATCCAGCGATCCGTTCAGCGAGAACTCCCACCAGTCATTACGGTAAGTACCTCTCAAGCGTTCTCCCAACGACAGACGCTTGGTAGTATTCTTGTCGGTATCGGTCACTACCGTCTTATCGCTGATGTAGCTTATCATATTCTGGTAATTTGCACGAGTAAATGTATTGATGGTATACTTCTTATTACGCAAAGCGGTATTGGTACCCACCATTCCCATCAGGTTCCAGTTTCCGTTGATATTTTCAGGAGTAGTAACATATCCACCCGTCTGCGGATCGTATACCCTACGGTTACTGATGTCGTTCAGTACATTCTGATAGCGGAAGAACGAGAACATACCCCGCTGCTTGTCTGTATTGAAGAAATTATATTCGGCACGCAACTCGTTGGTAAACGTAGGCTTCAGTCCCGGGTTACCGTTCTGGATATTCAGCGGGTCGGTATTATCCGAAATAGGCAGCAAGTCTACCATGTCCGGTTGTGCAGCCTTTCCACGATAACGCAGACGCAACTGGCTTGTCTTGGAGAATTTATAACGGAAGTCGAACGTCGGAGTAAAATTGAATACATTTCTGACAGTCATCGTATCCAGCTCTCCTTTCTTATACGACAAATCCGATTTCTGCGGCTGGAAGCTGACTCCGGCGTTCAGACTCATCTTCTCGCGCACCCAGCGGAATGTCACATCCATCTGGTGATTATAGTAATTGTATGCAGCGCTCTTGCTCAGGTCGGCATTATAAACGCCCTGAATATCACCGTTCACTCCATCGTTCACAGTCCATTCATTTCCCATGTCGAACGTAGAATTGTCGGTTGTAGAATGCTTATACTGGAAGTTGTAGCTGAACTGCAGGAAGCCTCCTTTGAAAATCGGCTCGCTATACGTCAGCTTTGCACTATAGTCGGATGTTTTGGTAGGAGTCGTTATATAACGGTTCAATATTTCCAGTCTTTCCTCCGGAGTTTTCTGGAAATAGTCGGTTCTGGAAGTTGAGAACTGCTCGCTGCTGCTGTTCGTATAATTATACTTTCCACGGAAAGTAATATTTCTGCCAGCCTTGCCCAGACGGCGATTGACGATGACAGAACCTCCAGCCGTAAGGTCATCTCCTTTCTTCAAGGTATTCTTCAAGACCGTATTTACGATATCCTCTTCGGGTACGAGCGAAGTCAAATCGTCGGTACCAAACAATTCGTCGGTAGAATATCCGGGATCCTGTCCGAATGTATAAGAGTTCTGTCCGGTAGAGTTATCAGTCTTTCCATAGCTGATACGCGGACGGAAAATGAAAGTTGTCATCGTATCCGGTTTCCACTCAATGTATGCATCGCCCACAAAGTTTGTCGTCTTGTTGCGGGAATGATCCATCGCGTTCTTAAACGAACTGCTTTCCGACGACACAAACGTTTCGGAAGCCTGCTTGCTGACTATATCGGCATCCTTGTAATTGAAGTTTACACTACCTTCTGTTTTCAGTTTTTCTCTTTCGGTAGCAAAATTGATACCGAACATCTTTATGGCAGTCAGTCCGTTATTTCCCTTACGGAAACCACCTCCGCCACCGGGGAAACTATTGTCGTTGACATTGTTCAGCGATCCGATGGCAGTAAACTGTTTCTTACCCTGAAAGTAATTGACCATTGCCTTTCCGCTGTAACGGTCTTTTGTTCCGGCTGCAACATCCACATTACCCATCCATCCCTTGTTCATGCCCGGCTTTACAGTCAGGTCGAGTACCGTTTCTTCCTCACCGTCGTCCACTCCCGTCATCCGGGCCATATCCGACTGTTTTTCGTAGGCACGTATCTTATCGATAATATTCACCGGCAAGTTCTTCATGGCAATATTCGGGTCGTCGGCAAAGAATTCCTTGCCGTCAATCATAATCTTATTGATTTCCTTACCGTTGATTGTTATTTTTCCATCATCGTCGATTTCGGCCCCCGGCAACTTCTTGACCAGCTCCTCCAATGCCGATCCTTCGGGCACACGATAGGCAGAACTGTTGTATACCAGCGTATCTTCGGAAGCAGTAACCTCGGGAGCCTGCGCCACTACGACCGCTCCTTCAAGCATGATAGCATCCGAATGCAGCTTGATAGTACCCAGACTGACACGCGGTTTCGCCTTTGTGAGCGTGACCGACTGGAATGTCGGTGTATACCCCACGAAAGACACCTTCAACAAATATTTTCCAGGACGCACAGACAAGGCAAATCGCCCATCGTTGTTCGTTACATCTCCTGTAACCATCGAACTGTCCTTCACTGCAAGTATCTGTACCGTAGCCTGCATAACCGGCGAATTGTCATCATTGTCGACAACAGTTCCCGAAACTAAACCTTTGCTACCTCCGCTTTGTGCAAAAGCAACTATCCCGCAGGATACCAGTAGCAACCCCATCACCCATTTTTTCATTCTTATAATCTAATACAATGTTTTCAACGTTGGTTTGACATTGAAACATTTTAAAGGTTTAATCGCTAAACCTTTTTTAATGATTATTTTCTTCTGAATGTTTTTTCGATGCGATGCTTCTGCAAGAAAAACTCCCAGCAGAGGACGTTGATAATCATGTATATAATACCGACTGAATTGTCGGCTACCTGCAAATCATGGCTGATGGTGCCTTTTACTAACATCACGATATAATATACTCCCCACAAGTATAAGGCATATTTCATAGACTTGCCACGAATACCGGCAATCTCTTCGTTCTCTTCTTTTGCCCTTGCCAGAAAGATCATGAACAGTGATATCCAGATGACCAGCTTCATTCCCAACTTGATATACAGCAGATTACCATCGTGTACAAGTCCGAACATATACATCAGCAAAGGTACAAAAACAGAAAAAATAAGCAATACGTAACCTACATATCTACATGCAACGGGTAATATTCCTTTCATAAAAAAATCAATTATTGGTAAATACTGTACAAAAATAATTAATTGTCAACGTACAGACATCTACTTTTTACTTTTTTTCTATTTTTGCAAGAAAAACGAGAGATTTATGAGCAAACAAGAAGTTGTAATCTGTCACGCACTGGAAGAAAACCTGCAGCATGCGGTTGCCAGCCAGCCGTACGACAAAGTGTTTATCCTGACCGATGAGCACACACGCATGTACTGCCTTCCCATCATCGAGAAATATCCGTTTCTGGCTCATGCCGAACATATCTGTATAGGAGTAGAAGATATACACAAGAATCTGGAAACCCTTGCTTACGTATGGAATCAGTTGAGCAGCAAGGGGGGTACACGCCATTCACTGCTGATTAACCTTGGTGGCGGCATGGTAACCGACCTGGGCGGCTTCGCTGCGGCTACTTTCAAACGGGGTATCGACATGATTAATATTCCGACTACCCTACTGGCCATGGTAGATGCTTCGGTAGGAGGCAAAACAGGCATCAACTTCAATGGCTTGAAAAATGAAATCGGAGCGTTTGCCCCTGCCAACTATGTACTGATAGACTGCGAGTTTCTGAAATCGCTCGACCATCCTAATATCTTGTCGGGATATGCCGAAATGCTGAAGCACGGACTTATAAGCAATGTAGATCACTGGAGCGAGCTTCTTAATTTCAGTCTGGAGCATGTGGATTACAAGCACTTGCAGAAGCTGGTAGACACATCTATCCAGGTAAAGGAAAAAGTCGTGGAACAAGATCCGTTTGAGAAGGGTATCCGTAAGGCACTGAACTTTGGACATACCATAGGACATGCTTTCGAAAGCTTTGCCCTCGAAACCAAACATCCTGTACTGCACGGATATGCGGTAGCCTGGGGCATGGTGTGTGAATTGTATTATTCTCACCTGAAAGTCGGCTTCCCTAAGGACAAACTACGCCAGACCATACAGTTCATCAAAGATCATTACGGAAAACTGGAATTCAGTTGCAAGGATTATGAGCATCTGTATGAGTTCATGAAGCATGACAAGAAAAACTCCTCACTGGGTAACGTCAACTTTACCTTGCTGGGAGAGATTGGTGATGTCCATATCAACCAGACGGCTACTCAGGATGAGGTGTACGACATGTTCGACTTCTACAGCGAAACAATGGGCTAAACGGTCGGAGCCGTTGCAGGAGCAGTAATTTTTCAGGAATGCTGGAAGCAAAGTCTATTTCTTTTGTTTTCAAACATAACTACAAAACCTGATATTTTGCAGCAACGTGCTCTTCCTAAAAAAGTAGAAAAAACTATCCGAAATAATTTGTTAGTTTAAAATAAAGCCTTACCTTTGCATCCGCAATTCGGGGTGTAGCTCAGCCCGGTTAGAGTACGCGTCTGGGGGGCGTGTGGTCGCTGGTTCGAATCCAGTCACCCCGACTGGAAAAAAGCATTGATAATCTGATGATTGTCGATGCTTTTTTGTTTTTATATAGTTTATAAAGCTATAGCGGTTGACGCTGTGGTTGACGCGAAAAGTCAACCAAGAAGTCAACCGTATTTTTTATGAAAGCTGCAATTTCTATTATTTGCTACAAGCATAAAGTGCTTGCAAACGGAGAATCGCCATTAATGGTAAGAATAGCCAAAGATGGAAAACGTACAATGAAAAGTTTAGGCATATCCGTTAATCCTCAACACTGGGACTTTAGTAAAAACCAACCAAGAACAAATTGTCCCAATAGAAATCAAATCAAACAAATCATTCTGAAAACTGAAATGGAATATCAGTCTAAGGTACTTGATAAAGAGCTCAAAAAGGAGGAATTCACGGCATCTTCCCTTATCAATGAACAGAAAGATTCAATTAAAGCAAAAACGGTTGAAGAGTTCTACCTGTCATTAATCGAAGATTTAAAACAGAAAGGAAGAATTGGTAATAGCTATGCTTACCTAAACTCATACAATACCCTGCGCAATTTCAATAAAGGTAAAAAGCTAAATTATACTTTCAGCCATATCGACGTTTCTTTCTGCAAAAAATTTGAGGACTGGATGCGAAGTAAAGGGAACAAAGACACAACTCTCAGTTATCAGTTCCGTACTTTACGAGCTACCTATAATAAAGCAATAGAAGCAAAGATAGTGGCACGTGAAAAGAATCCATTTATTGAATACAAGTTAAGCCACTTCAATACCAAAACTATTAAAAGAGCCTTGTCCAAGAATGATATTCTGAAACTTATAAACGCAAATTGTAATGGGCAAAGTAAACTTAGACAACTTACTCACGATTTGTTTTCATTCTCATATTTATGCGGAGGAATCTCGTTTGTGGATATTGCTAACTTGACACGTCAAAACATTGTTGAGGACAGACTGATTTACCAAAGACAAAAAACACATGGCAATATCAATCTCCTATTATCAAAAGAAGCCTCAACAATAATCGCAAAATATTCTACTTATCAACAAGAAGCAGAATATCTATTTCCTATTTTACATTGCAAACGCCATATAACACCCATGCAAAAAAGTAACAGAGTACATAAAATCTGCCATCAAGTAAATACTGAATTGAGAGCCTTTGCTAAAGAACTAGGGATAACGGCAGAAGTAACCACATACGTTGCTCGACATTCATTCGCTACCATATTAAAGAAATCTGGAGTAAACATTGGAATCATATCACAAGCTTTAGGACACCAAGATATAAAAACTACCCAGATATATCTTAGTAAATTTGATAACGAGCAAGTGGATGATGCAATGAAGAACCTACTTTAAAATGATTATCCCACTTGCAATTATTGTGAGTGGGATTTTTCT
>HF993274.1 GCA_000436795.1 Bacteroides sp. CAG:1076 | reverse complement strand
AATACGGTAATTGTCATCGAACATAACCTGGATGTTATCAAGATGGCAGACTACATTATCGACATGGGCCCCGAAGGCGGTAAAGGAGGAGGGCAGTTGCTTTCGTGCGGAACTCCCGAAGAGGTAGCAAAGTCGGACAAAGGATATACTCCTAAGTTCCTGCGCGAAGAACTGGCTAATCAGTGATAAATGATCAAACAATAGGTAAATTATGGCAAAAGAAAAGATTGCAAAAACAAATGCGGCACGTTTGCTGGACAAGGATAAAATAAAATATGAACTTGTCCCTTATGAAGTAGACGAAAACGACTTAAGTTGTATACATGTAGCAGCTACACTTGGCGAGAACATCGAACAGGTATTCAAAACCTTAGTACTACATGGCGATAAGTCGGGTTACTTTGTCTGTGTGATTCCGGGCGAGCATGAAATAGATCTGAAAATGGCAGCCAAGGTTTCGGGAAACAAAAAGTGTGACCTCATCCATGTAAAGGAATTGCTTCCGTTGACGGGATATATCCGTGGAGGATGTTCGCCGATTGGTATGAAAAAGCATTTTCCTACCTATATCCATCATACATGCAATGATTATCCTTATATATATGTCAGTGCGGGCGTACGCGGCTTACAGGTAAAGCTGGCGCCGGCCGATTTGATAAAAGTCAGCCAAGCAGAAGTCTGTACGCTGTTTGGCGAGTGAAAACGTAGTGACGTTTTGTTTGAAACATGGGCGGATTTTTTGCGAATTGCGCCCATGTTTTTTTATATCATATCGAGAAGAACGAAAAATCGCGACAAATACCCGTATTTTTGCTACTTTTTTATATATTTGCAAGTAATATAAATTTATTAATCATTAAAATCTTCATTATTTATGTTTAACAAGCATCCTAAAGGTTTGATACCTGCTGCACTTTCTAACATGGGGGAGCGTTTTGGCTACTACATCATGAACGCTGTGCTGGTGTTGTTCCTTTGTTCTAAATTTGGTATAAGTGAGGAGAAAAGTACACTTATCTATTCATTCTTTTATGCAGGTATCTATCTGTTAAGTCTTGTTGGAGGTCTGATTGCC
>HF993273.1:17186-19384 GCA_000436795.1 Bacteroides sp. CAG:1076 | reverse complement strand
TACCTGAAGAGCCGCGATATCGAAAGATACCGTGCCATTGTTAAGGAACTCGGTCTGCGTAAGTAATCCGTTACTTGCTGCAACGAAAAACAAATCGAGCCGCCTCCTCAAGGAAGAGCGGCTCGATTTGTTTTTATAGGATTCGTTTTGGTTTATTCCGGATATTGAAGTTGTGCTTCTGTAATGTTTTCCAGTACTTCGTGCAGATATTTTGCAGCTTCCCAGCGTGCCATCGGAAGATTCATCATCAGATAGTTGCCACAGTCCTTTGCGCTGGCTCCGGGTACATCTCCCTCATAACCGGCAATGAAGCGGAAAGTTTCTTGCATCAGCGGGAGGATATCTTTCGATTCGAGATCACCTTTTACTACCAGATAATTGCCGGTAAGACATCCCATCGGGCCCCAGTAGATGATTTTGTCAGCCCACACAGGATGATTGCGCAGGAAGGTAGCAGCCAAGTGCTCCATGGTATGGATAGCCGACGGGCTAAGACACGGTTCGCGGTTCGGCTCTTTCATGCGGATATCGAAGGTTGTTACGATTTCGTTTCCTACAGTATCTTTGCGTGATACATAAATACCACGTAACAGGCGGATGTGATCGACGGTAAAACTTGGTATTTTTTTCATAATTCTCTTGGTTTTATTATAATTTGTTTGGCAAAGCCTTTAAGAATGTTTCAGTAACGTGGAAGGAACGGTCGGCCATTTCTCCCCAGAAATTCTGGTATTGTTCGAAGTGCTTGTCTGCTCCCGGAGTATCACTGATAATGCGGAAACTGATGAAAGGAACTTTATACAGGTAGCAAACCTGAGCTATAGCTGCCGATTCCATGTCGACGGCAAGACCTTCGGGGAAGTTACCCTTAATGGCTTCCAGTTCGCTGCGGTCGGTTATGAACTTGTCACCGCTGCAAATCAGTCCGCCGTGGATAGCTGTTTCCGTATCGAGCGACATAGCACAGTTGTAAAGCGTTTCGTTGCCGTTAAAGAAAGTAGGGAGTCCCTGAATTTGTCCGTATGCATTTCCTTCGCCACACCATACGTCGTGATATACAATCTGACGGCTTACTACTACATCCATTACTTTCAGGCAAGTATCTATTCCTCCTGCCACTCCTGTACTGATAATGCAGTCGGGCTCAAAATTGCGGATCAGTTCTACGGCTCCGGCTGCTGCATTCACTTTGCCTATGCCGCATTGCATCAGTATGATGGTATTGTTTCTGATGGTTCCTTCGATATAATTAAAAGGACCTTTGGTACATTCGGTTTTTTCTCTCAGTTGGTTAGCCAGTTGCTTCTGCTCTGAAGACATGGCGGTTATGATTCCTATTTTCATATTATTTTTATGATTTTCGGTGACAAAGTTACTATTTTTCATGGACTATTGTGTTATCTTTGCTGTCTGAAAACATTAATTAATAAACTATTTCTGTATGAATCAATTAAAGAAACTTATCCCTGATATTGTGGCGATTGTGCTCTTTGCTATTATATCGGTCGCTTATTTCTTTCCGGCTATTACAGAAGGACGCATTCTGGCACAGCACGATGCTGTAGCTGGCATCGGAGCGGGAAGAGAACATCAGGAATATTACGAAAAGCATGGTAAAGCTACCCGATGGACAAACTCGCTGTTCAGTGGTATGCCGACTTATCAGCTGGCTCCGGGATACGAATCGAGCCGTACGCTGAATTTTGTTCAGGAAATCTACCGGTTGTTCCTCCCTACTTATGCCGGATACATCTTTATCATGCTGCTGGGCTTCTACATCTTGCTGCGCGCATTCGACTTTAAAGTCTGGTTGTCTGCTCTGGGAGCGATTATCTGGGCCTTTTCTTCTTACTTCTTTATCATCATTGCTGCCGGACATATCTGGAAGTTTGTGACACTTGCTTACATACCGCCTACCATAGCTGGTATGGTCTTGATATACCGCGGTAAATATTTGTGGGGCGGTTTGCTGACTGCTTTGTTTGTTGCTCTGCAAATTGTGTCAAACCACATGCAGATGACGTATTATTTTCTCTTTGTCATGTTGTTCATCGCCATAGCATACGGGGTTTCGGCATGGAAGGAAAAACGGTTCCCGCAATTCCTGAAATCGACCGGAGTACTGGTTATTGCCGGAATTTTGGGAATATGTGTCAACCTGTCGAACATCTACCATACGTATCAGTATAGTAAGGAGA
>HF993273.1:13967-17132 GCA_000436795.1 Bacteroides sp. CAG:1076 | reverse complement strand
AAGAGTGAACTGGTAAAAGAGCACTCTGCCAACCAGACGGGAAGCGGACTGGAACGTGACTATATTACGCAATGGAGTTACGGTATTGGTGAAACGTTCTCACTGCTTGTTCCTAACGTGAAAGGTGGTGCGTCTGTTCCTCTTTCACAGAACGAAACGGCAATGAAGAAAGCCGACCCGACTTACATGGGACTGTACAGTCAGATTGGTCAGTACTGGGGCGAACAGCCGGGTACATCGGGACCGGTATATGTGGGAGCTTTCGTGATGTTCCTGTTCATTTTGGGATGCTTCATTGTAAAAGGTCCGATGAAATGGGCTTTGTTGGGCGGTACGCTGTTCTCTATTTTACTGTCGTGGGGAAAGAACTTTATGGGACTGACCGATTTCTTTATCGATTATATTCCGATGTACAATAAGTTCCGTGCGGTATCGTCTATTCTTGTCATTGCCGAGTTTACAATTCCGTTGCTGGCAGTCATGGCATTGAAGGAAGTGATTGAACGCCCTTCTCTGTTAAAGGAAAAAGCAAAAGCTTTCTATATCAGTCTGGGACTGACAGGCGGACTGTCGTTATTGTTTGCCGTTGCTCCGCGGGTGTTCTTCCCAACCTATGTTTCGAGCATGGAAATGAGTGCTTTGCAGAACGCCATTCCGGCAGAACAACTTGCTCCTATACTGATGAATCTGGAGGAGATGCGCGTAGCGATCTTTACATCGGATGCCTGGAGAAGCTTCTTTATCATCATCATCGGTGTAGCCTTGCTGTGGGTATATTGCGCCGGAAAGCTGAAAGCAGGTTTTCTGGTAGCGGCTTTGGCTGTACTGTGTCTGGTAGATATGTGGAGTGTCAACAAGCGTTATTTGTACGATGGGCAGTTCGTGGCAAAAGGTACCGAGATGCAGCCTTTCCTGCAACCTTCGGAAACGGATAAGAAGATTTTGGAAGATAAGACACTCGACTATCGTGTGCTGAATCTGGCAAGCAATACCTTCAATGAAAACGAGACTTCGTACTGGCATAAGAGTATCGGAGGTTATCACGCTGCCAAATTGCGTCGTTATCAGGAAATGATAGAAGAGCATATACAAGGCGAAATGGGTAATCTGTTTAAAGAGCTTCCGGCTGTAGGCGGCGATATGACTCAGGTCGATCCTTCTCATTTCTCTGTATTGAATATGCTGAATACCCGTTACTTTATCTTCCCGCTTCAGGGAGGTTCTACCGTTCCTATTTATAATCCGTATGCATTGGGTAATGCTTGGTTTGTAGATAAGGTGCAGTATGTGAATAATGCCAATGAAGAGATAGAGGCTATTCACCATATCGATCCGGCAAAGGTAGCTGTAGTCGACAAGCGTTTTGCTGAAGAAGTGAAAGATTCGGGTGCTGGAAAAGATAGTCTGAGTACCGTCGTGCTAAAGAGTTACGAGCCTAATGAACTGATTTATGAGGTTAACTCGCAGAAGGGTGGAGTAGTTGTATTCTCTGAAATCTATTATCCGGGATGGGAATCATACGTTGACGGAAAAGAAACTGTTCACGGACGTGCCGACTACATTCTCCGTGCGATGGATGTTCCGGCTGGAAAGCATACGGTACGCTTTGTCTTCGACCCGAAATCGCTGCATATAACCGAAGCCATTGCTTTTGTTGCACTGGGTATACTGGCAGTGGTAGCCATTGTGGCCATCGTATTGCAACTGCGTAAACGTAAAGAAGCATAAAGGAAATTTGGATAAATCCTTTTCAATCTATCGAAAGAATTTGTACAAAAGTTTTTTTCTTTTGTACAAAAAATAAAAAAATGTCAGGACATTTTCGATGAGATGTCCTGACATTTTTTTATGTATAATGGTATCTTCTGTTTTTCTCTGAAGTAATTCTTTTATGAATCAGTTACAGGATATACAGTTGCTTCACCAGTGTAGTAGCCCAATGATATTCTTTTGCCAGCCATTGTTCGTCCATTTCACTGTGAGGGGCCTGCTGGATATCATTCAATAACTTAATGTACTGGTTGACTTCGGTTACGGCATCCTTCTGCTTGTTGTCGCGGAGCAGTAAAAGAATTTTCTGTTTCGAGATATTCACATTGGGAAATTCACTCATCGATTCTGCTTTTTCCAGCAGTTTTTGGCTCTCCTGATTACTTTCCGTGGTATTGCTCTGCTTCATGATACATTTTGCCATTACCACATAATCGTCGGCACAAGCCATTTTGTTATCGATGTTCTTTTGAGCCAGTTTCATGGCCTGCATATAATCTCTGTTGTACTCCATCATGGATGCAGAAAAGCTCACCAGTCCACTGGTACGTTTCAGATAAATAGGGTCTTTGCTTGTTTCCTTCAGCGGATAGTCTTTCTGCAATTTCTCCAATCTGTCTTCCAGACTGCTGTATATACCGTATTTTTCCAGTACACTTTTATCTTTTATCTCTTCGTAATACTGGAGAATTTTGTTCTGAGCTGAAACCAGTGCAGTCGGATCTTTTTTCATGAACTGCATGAACTGAATAGCGGTATTGTCCGCATCTTTTTCCTGTTGCTTGGAGTAATCCAGTCCCATCCGGTTATAAATATCATGGTTTACCAGTACCTGAACAATGTCGTTGGTTGTAAAGATAGCTCCCGGAATATAATTTTCGTATCTGTTGTCGAGTGCAGCTTCTATGGCTGTGGTAGCAACATCGGCCACAGCTCCCCAGAATGCAGCCCGGTTGGCACGGCTTATGTTTTTATTGACGGTTATCACAGCGTGGTCGAGTACATAATGTGCAGTTTCTCTGGCAAGCATACTGAATAATTCATCTTCCGTGTCAAGCAGCGTAAGCAGTCCGCTTGAAACCAGCATACAGTTGTTGCTCAACATCACGATGTCAGGATTCGGAGATTTCAGGATACGTACATAAGGCATTCCATATCGGTCGGCGATGAATTCTTTGGGAATCATGCTCAGCATAAGGCAGTGTACATAGTCTTCCATGACAGCATCCTCGTAAATCATATTAGCTTTTTCCAGTTCGTCGAGGTACGTATTGGCTTCATTCTCCATTTCTTTTCTCATGGTTTCCTGAAGCCCTTTACTTTCGTAATAGGGTACCAGTCCGGAGTTGATTTGTGCGGCCAGCCAGAAAGTCGTTGGATCGGTAGGTGTAAACT
>HF993273.1:0-13889 GCA_000436795.1 Bacteroides sp. CAG:1076 | reverse complement strand
TGTTGACCGTTGACTATCAGGACTGCTTGCCGGTAGTTGGGATCTGTTGGTTGATATTGTGTCAATTTTACGAAGCGCTGGAGTGTGAACGGAGTGCCTGCCTTTATGTTTCCGATATCATCTTTTACAATACCTTCTATGTGGATTGACGGGCTGAGGCTCGTAATGTGTTTCTGGGCGATAATTCCTGTGCATGCAGTACACAAGAAGAACAAAGTGAGTGCGAATTGTTTCATTGTCCTGTTAATTTATGGTTTCTGCCGCGCAATGTACCATCTTTTATCACTTCATCCAACAAAATAGCGTTATTATTTGTGAAGCAGGAGGCGTAATGCAAACCATAAGTGTCGCAGGATGGTTGAAAAATATCCGTAATGCTTGCACATGATACGGAAACGTTCTTTCAGCGAAGCCTTGTGGTTGCGGGTTGTCATCCCTTCGTTCAGGTAATCTATCAGGGTGAGATGCGTATTATGAAGCGTCTTGCTCTGCTTCATGATACGGATGCACCAGTCGAAATCGGCAGAAAAGCGATAGCGCAGGTCGTAGTTTACCAGTCTGTCGCGGCGGGCAAAGAAAGCCTGATGGCAAACCAGCATTCCTTCACGAAAACTTTTCCAGGTCAGTTGTTCGGGAGCAGCAAGGCGTCGCATCCGCAGGAAATGTCCTTCTTCATCAACGATGGCGGTTTCTCCATACATTACGTCCGGCAATTCGTTGACGCCAGCCAATGAATGTACCATCAGTTGCAGAGTATCATCCTCGTGAAGTTCGTCGCCGGCGTTCAGAAAGCAGACATAATCTCCCGTTGCCAGTGCCATTCCCTTGTTCATGGCATCATATAATCCTTTGTCGGGTTCGCTTACAACGGTGTGGATATGCTCCTTGTAGCGGTTGACTATTTCCATCGTCTTGTCGGTCGACTTACCGTCTACGATGATATATTCTACGTTTCTGTAAGTCTGGGTAATAACACTCTGAATAGTATCTTCCAGAACGTTTTCGGCATTATAAGTTACAGTAATAATAGAAAACTTCGGATGCAGATGTGTAATGTTATGCATTTTCCCCTGTAATGTGATTATAAATCTTAATATATTTCATGGCAACATTCTGCTCGGAATAGGTTTCTACTGCTTTTCGGCGGGCTTCTTCGCTGAGGCTGGCGTAATCTCCTTCGTTCAGCGACCAGCATATACCGTTGGCAAGATCTTCCGACGATTTATATTGTGCTACGTAGCCATTGTGCAGATGATCGATCATTTGCGGAATACCGCCTATGTTGAAGCCTACACACGGTACCCCGCATGACATTGCTTCTACAATGGTATTTGGCAGATTCTCCTGTAACGATGGAGTAACAAACAAATCGACTGCATTATAAATGTTTACCAAATCTTTTTCATTGCCTACATAATTCAGGCAATAGATGGGGAAGGGGAAGAGATCGGCATATTGCTGCGATTCTTTTCCTACTACCACGACTCCCAGCGAATTGCAGAAATCCGGATGGTTTTTCTGAATCAGTTTGCATGCTTCTACCAGGTAATCTATACCCTTTTTCGGATCGGTTATCTTCATGGAACTGAACAGAAGCAGTTTCTTGTCGGTAGGGAGGTTCAGGCTATTGCGTACCTGTGTCTTGTTCAACGGGCGGAAAAGGTTGGTGTTGATGGGATTGGGAATATTGGTTACGGTATGTCCCAGTGCCAGTACACTATGCTTGGCCAGTCCTTCGAGCCATTGACTGCATGCAACGAAAGTGATGTTTGCCTTTTTATATAGTTTCTGTTTCTTTAGGAAAACCCGATACGACAGGTCGTGCTTGTAGCCTTTGTACAGCAACGGACAGGTGTGGCATTGTGTCTGATACTTAGTACAGTCCTGTGCATGATGGCAAATACCGGTGATGGGCCACATATCGTGCATGGTCCATACAACAGGTTTTCCTGAATCGATGATTTTCTGTATATCTTTCAGGGAGAGCATTCCTTGATTGATCCAGTGCAGATGTATTACGTCAGCTTGCTGAAATTCCGGCAGGGAAGTAATGTCTGTTCCCGTATTGGCAATGTCGACGGCAAAGAGATTGTGCTTCTTGAAGTGGTTGGCCTTCCAGATTACTACACGTTCCCATACGAATTGCCAGATGTGTCTCCACGACTTTTTCAATGGTACCACAGTAACCTGATCGGTTTGTTTGTCGCGTACCAGCATCTTGGCTTTTATACCTTGCCCTTTCAACGCTTCCATTAAGCGGTTTGCCGCTATTGCCGCCCCTCCGATTCGCTCGGAAGTATTAATGATTAATACTCTCATAGCTTCCTGAATTTTGTGCAAAGGTAATTTATTTTCTTTTTGCTTGTCTGCATCAAGCGCCAAAATCTCCCTTCAGAGTACGTTTGATGCGGCGAATGGCTTTTGCCCAGAAACAATTGGTCCGGTGATAGTATTTTTCGAAGACTCTTCGTACTGCCTTGTTCTCTTCTATGGGAGAAATAAGTTTGACGGGAAGAGGTTGTTGCCACAGGGTAGAGTCGTACAGGCCACCTCCGCCGCAGTTGGTTCCGCTTCCATCGAATCCGGTGTTCTGAATCAGCGATTTTCCCACGTTCAACGATAAGATGTCGGCAAGGAACAGGCTGGCATTCCAGCGGATGGCCCATGAATTGTTTTGTCCTGCAATTTGCCGGCGTAACATTCGGGTAAAAGGATAGTTACCGTTGAAGTCGAAATATCGTGTGAGCTTGCGCTTTTCCAGTTGGGCAAGCAGTTTCTTTCCATCGGGGTTGAAGTATTTCCATGCACGGTCCCAGGTTCCCCATCCCCAGCTTCCCGTCCATTTAATCAGGAAGGTATCGGGCAGTGAAGTGTCTTTGGTAAAATCGCATGCCTGAATGTGCCCTACTCGCTGTTCGTTCTTGTAGGTTTCCAGTGCATCGTTCATGAACTTCAGGAAATAAGGAGCAACTATCAGGTCGTCTTCCAATACAATGACTCTTCCAAACTTATTGACCTGTGTCGTTACGCCGTCGATGATGTTACGGGCAAGTCCCCAGTTGGACTCACGTTCGATGATGGTAATACTCTTAAATCCGCTGATACGATGTATGTATCGGCGTACTTCCTGTACGGCAGCATCATTGTCGGGAGTTTTACTTTGATCGGCGTAAATAAACAGCGGACTTTCGGCTGCTTCCTGATTACGAAGCAGTGAAGAAACAACCTGACGGGTATGTTCCGGCCGGTTGTAGACGAATAACAGAATGGGTGCGTATGTCATGGCTTAAAGATAATTGGCGTGAATTTGTTTGGTTTGTTTACGGACTTGTATCACTGCCTTACTTTGTGCGAGCAAGGTGCAAACAATAGAGCTATATCCTTTGGCATATTGAAGATTTCCTTTCAGAAGAGCCATGATCAGTTTCTTGATTCCCGCCAGAACGCCATAGGCAAATGCTTGCGTGAAACGATAATTGATATTGGCATATTCGGAAAGCAGGTAGACACGCTCTGCCCGGCAGAATCCTTCGAAAGATACTTTACGGAATTCGCGATCGTGACAGCCATATACCGTCGGTAAATAACCTATCTTATATTGGTGGAAATGCAGGCGGTTGACATAGTCTTTGTCTTCTCCGTAATGATAAAATAGAGGAGAAAAGCCTCCTACCTTGTGCAAGATACTGACTGGAATAAACCAGAAAGCTGCATTGATGAACGGACACGCTATTGGATCCTGACTGGTAGTGAGGTCCTTCGTACTTGCAAGTTGGGCGTAGGATGCAAATCCCTTATCCAATTCACTTTCACTTCCGTTTAAATGTACCGGAGAAAGTATGCCAAACTCAGGATGCCGCATGGATTGTTCTGCAAGTGCAGCCAGTGTATCATTTCCTATCCAGGCATCCTGATTCAGCAGGAATACAGCATCATAACCTTCTTTCAGGGCAATCTGCATTCCGATATTATTGGCTCTGCCAAATCCCAAATTTGCTTTGTTTGCAATCAGTCGGACCCGAGGATATTCTTTTTTGATGATTTCTACGGTCCGGTCTTTCGAACAGTTGTCTATCACGATGATATCCGTAGGATGGGATGAGGCTTGCAGGCTATTCAGGCATCGGCTTATCCATTTTTCGAAATTATATGAAACAATGATAGTCAAGATTTTCATCATACAAGTTGTTTGTCGTAAGTAGTTATTTCAACTTCATCCACAGGGTGGTTAGACGGTCTTTCAATCTCTTGTGCAGACTGATGTGGGGAATGCCCGTATATCTTTCTGCCTTTTTCCAAAAATCGGTTTCGTCGGTTATCTCTCCTTCATTTTTTTCGATTAACTTGTATAAATAAAACAATCCACGTTTCTTTTCATACGGCAAGTGCCATACCGGATAGTTTTCATCGCCCGGCTGTACATTGTTGAAATGAGGAGTAGTCCACATGCGCTTCACATACCGGTTGGCTGTTGTATTACGTATTTGTAAATGTTCGGCAAGCAGACTCAGTAAATGCGCTTCTTCATTTAACTTGAACGGATGCTGCTTTCCATACTCCAGGTTGAAAGCCCACAGTTCCGGAAATGCAGTATTGATTTTACTGATTACATCTTTTCGCAAGGCTACAAATTCGCCTCCGTAGTAAGTCATTGAACCTTTTACCTCTTTTCCATAACAGGCCCGGTACACTTCTTCCATTTGAGGAAGCGTAATTCCGTTGATAGAATATTGTCTGTCGGTAATGAATTCATAAAGAGCACTTCCATCCTTGCGGACAGCCTCAAACAAGGTCTCGAGAGAGGTATGGCACAGACAGTCGGCATCGCTGATTAGCAAAGTTTCATTTTCTTGCATGCGAGTGTCCATGTACCGTAAAATATCGTACAGGTAAAACTGGTTCTGCCATGCCGGATACCAGTCTTTGGGAGGTTTGCAAGTATAAGGCAATGTGATAACTTCCACCTCCAGTTTATCGAACAACCGAGTAAGATAATCGGGCAGATTTTCTTTTTTCAAATTAGTGAAAAAGATGAATTTTGCTTCCGGATTATAATGTTTGAATGTCACGAAGAAAGGTACTTGTATCTGCATGTAAATAGAATGTACAAGCGAAGAATTACCTTTCTGTCCCAGTTGAGGATAGAAACTGGCTTCCTCCTTCGATTCTTTATAGAACCAGGTTGTTATGTAATTGACGGGTGTATGCATGGCCTTTTCAGGGTAAATAGTGTTCAATCCATGTGTTGATATCGTATCGTTGCCTTATCTGTTCCGGAACTTCGGTGACAGGATTTTCGATAAACTCTTTGATGCCTTCAAGGGAATCTTCTCCAAAAATAAATATATTTTTCGGATTGTAGAAGTCATGCCGGCGAATATCCGTGTTATTCGTTATCAGTTTCTTGTTATAAAATAAGGCTTCCACCGGACGCCTTGTCAGTCCCACCTGATTGGCTTGATTGATATCTATGACACATCGAGACAAGGAGAGTTGTCGGAGATATTCCGGATAAGAAATACCTTCCTCAGCGGTATTGGGTATGATAAAATTACATCTCAGTCCTTTGCTTTCCAGTAATTCCTTCAGTGTCTGTAGTTCTTCCATTCGGTTTTTTGCCAGTCCGCAGAAGAAACAGTCGGAGGTTACCTGCTCCGGTAGCTTTTCAGAAGGGTATCTGAAATACTGGTTCGTAAACGTTATGTCGTATTGTTCGGCATCTTGGGGGTCGAATGTGCTGAGTTCGTATCCCAATTGCCGGATGGCTTTTAAATCTTTCGATGGATTTTTGAATGTCGTATGAATCGGATTGCAATAATAAATAAAGCATCTCACTCCGGCAGGCAGTAAAGAACGGATAGCCTTTAGTACATTCACATTACATCCTTCGTATATCAGGATGGCATCTCCGGCTTTGGCCTGAAGCATTTTATCCAGGTATGCCTTTTCAAACCAGGTATATAAAATCGTTTTGGGCAGACGGATACGTCCCACGAGTAAGGCTCGTGTCAGTTGTTTGATACGAGTCTTGGGAAAACTCAAAAAATCGGGAAGATATACGATTCGTTGTTGCTTGTCGGAGGTCAGCCCGTCGAAGATGAATCGGGGAGCACTTACAATATACAATTTACCGTTCATGATACTTTCTTCTTTAGTAAGTAATTCATACACTCATGCATAATTTCAGCATTGCTTAGTTGCATGATTCCCAGATAGCAGATGGCTGCTACTACAATCTTAATGATAAATGTCAGTACGAGGGGACCTCCTGTGAAGGATGCCACTATTCCTCCGATGAAACAGGCTACGAGGGCCGGCAGCATGAAAGGAAGCAAATCGGACAGTAGCATGCGAAACTTGAGGCCGATGAACCGATGGGCATAAATCCGCCAGATGAACAGCCATAGGATGTTGATGCAGACATAAACTATCACCATTTGTTGTATACTGCCTTTCATCATGATAATACTCAAGACAGTTATCAGTTGCAGTACCACTTGTGATATGATATTCCACATGTATATATTCGATTTCCCTTGGCTGATAATAAGGTTGGAAAACAATGTGCTGATCGGAATAAAAGCTCCTCCAATGCATAAAAGTTGCATCAGTGAGATGCTTCCGATCCATTTTTCTCCTACTGTGATGAGGATCAGTTCTCGGGTAACGGTCGACAAGCCGAACATGGCCGGGAAGGCAATGAATGCTGTAAAACGAAGAATTTTTCGAAATACCCGCAATTCGCGTTCCCGGTCGTCACGTACTTTGACAAATATGGGCTGTGCAACACTGTTTAGCATACCGGTAATGAACTGATGACCTGTTGCATTCCATTTATTTGCCTGATTGTAGTTACCTACCGACTGAGAACTAAAAAACTTACCTAATATCACCGATAAGATATTATTGTTTATTTGGTTGGCAATATTGGTTATTAGAATCTTGCTACTAAATGAGAACAGGGGTTTCAGCGGGCTGAAATTGATATGTAAAGTAGGACGCCATGAGGAAAAATACCATGAACAAATGGTAACCACTATGAGGTAGGTAAGGCTTTGGGTCGCAATGCCCCAATATGAAAATCCATAGAAAGCCAATGTGACTCCCAGGCATCCGGATATAATGTGTGCGAGGATTCCCGATACGGCCTGTTGGCGTACTTTTAGGTTGCGGAATAAATAGGCTCCTTGTACGGTTCCCAGACTGGCTATCGGTATGGCAAGAAAGCAATAACGGGATAATGGTAATAGTTCCGGCTCCTTGTAAAAATGAGCTATTAGCGGGGCACAGAAGAATAAAATCAGGTATGCTGCTATGCCAATAAATGTACTGCACCAGAATACGGCGTTGTAGTCTTCATGCCTGATTTCCTTCAAATTGACCAATGCGGCACGGAATCCGCTTTCTTGTAGTGAATTTCCTATTAAAGTAAATATTGTAAGCATGCCTACCATACCATATTCCGACGGAGAGAGCAAGCGTCCCAGTATGATACCGAATGCTAAGACGAGAACCTGTTGAACGCCGTTGTTGATGGCTCCCCACAAAAGTCCTTTTGCGGTTTTTTCTTTTAGTGATTGTTCGGGCATGTCACAAAATCTTTTTAATAAGTAGATGGGTGTGGGTGGTAATGAAAGCGAAGAACCTCAAAAATAGAAATTTGAGATTCTCCGCTTCAGCTATTATAGGGAGAAGGAAGATTATTTCACTTCACTTCCTGGTTTTACTTCTTTCAGTACAGAAGTTACGGCGAGTGAACCGTCGAAATTTTCGGCAGACAGAATCATACCTTCACTTACCAGTCCGTTCTTGAACTGACGTGGAGCAAGGTTGGCGATGAACAATACTTGTTTGCCCACCAGTTCTTCCGGACGATAATGCTGTGCAATGCCGCTTACGATTGTACGGTTTTCCAGTCCGTCTGCAATCTTGAATTTCAGCAATTTCTTCATCTTAGGAACTGCTTCACATTCCAATACGGTTCCTACACGGATATCGAGCTTCTCGAAATCTTCGAATGCGACAGTCGGTTTGATAGGATTAGCCTTGTAATTGGCTGCTTCATTTGCCTTTTTAGTGGCAAGCAACTTGTCTACCTGTGCCTGAATAGCGTCGTCTTCAATCTTTTCGAACAGCAATTCCGGCTTGTTCAGCTGATGTCCGGCAGCCAGTAAGTCGGTACGTCCCAGTTGTTCCCAGTCGAAGCTTTCCATATTCAGCATGTGACGTAACTTCTCACTACTGAACGGCAAGAACGGTTCGAAAGCAATAGCAAGGTTAGCAACCAGTTGCAGAGCAATGTTCAAAATTGTTGCTACGCGGTTCATGTCTGTTTTGGCAAGCTTCCAAGGTTCTGTATCAGCCAGATATTTGTTTCCGATACGTGCCAGGTTCATCGCTTCCTTCTGTGCATCACGGAACTTGAAGACATTCAGTAGTTTTTCAACTTCAGCTTTTACGTCGGCAAATTCTTTTAAGGTTTCACGGTCGTAATCATTCAGCTCGCCGCAAACAGGGACTTTACCTTCAAAGTATTTGTTTGTCAAAACCATGGCACGGTTTACGAAGTTTCCATAAACAGCAACCAATTCATTGTTGTTACGAGCCTGAAAGTCTTTCCATGTAAAGTCGTTATCTTTTGTTTCAGGAGCATTGGCAGTCAATACATAACGCAATACATCTTGTTTGCCTGGGAAATCTTGCAGGTATTCGTGCAACCATACAGCCCAGTTGCGTGATGTTGAAATTTTGTCGCCTTCCAGGTTCAGGAACTCATTTGCAGGAACATTGTCCGGCAAGATGTAACTTCCTTCTGCTTTCAGCATAGCAGGAAATACAATGCAGTGGAATACGATGTTGTCTTTTCCGATGAAATGGATCAGGCGTGTTTCAGGGTCTTTCCACCATTTTTCCCATGAGTCGGGCAATAATTCTTTCGTATTCGAAATGTAGCCGATAGGGGCATCAAACCACACATACAATACTTTCCCTTCAGCCCCTTCTACAGGAACAGGAATACCCCAGTCAAGGTCACGGCTTACGGCACGAGGTTGTAATCCCATGTCCAGCCAGCTCTTGCATTGTCCGTATACATTAGGACGCCATTCTTTGTGGTCTTCCAGAATCCATTTACGTAACCATCCTTCGTGTTTGTCGAGTGGAAGATACCAGTGCTTGGTTTCTTTCATGACAGGTTGGCTTCCGCTGATAGCACTCTTCGGATTGATCAGTTCGGTAGGAGAAAGTGTACTTCCACATTTCTCGCACTGGTCACCGTATGCACCTTGTGCGTGGCAACGAGGACATTCACCGGTGATATAACGATCGGCAAGGAATGTATGGGCTTCTTCATCGTAATACTGCATAGAAGTTTTTTCGATAAATTCTCCTTTGTCATACAATTTACGGAAGAAAGCAGAAGCTGTATCGTGGTGGACTTGTGAAGAAGTACGTCCGTAAACATCGAATGAGATGCCGAATTCCTTAAATGAATCACGGATCAGCGTATGATAGCGGTCTACGATATCCTGTGGAGTAACTCCTTCTTTCTTTGCGCGGATAGTGATAGGTACTCCATGTTCATCAGAACCGCCAATGAAGAGCACATCTTCTTTTTTCAGGCGCAGATAGCGCACGTAAATATCGGCCGGTACGTAAACACCTGCCAAATGGCCGATATGGACCGGACCGTTGGCATAAGGCAGAGCCGATGTCACGGTCGTTCGCTTGAATTTTTTTTCCATATACGTATATAGTTTATTTTAAGTTGCAACCTTACGATGCGCAAAGATAAGGATTATTTGGGAATTATCATGGATGGAAGGAGGTTAAGAGAAACTTTGCTGTCTTCTTTGTAGTTGGATTTCTATGACTTATTTGATCCAAAAAGTAAAAAAGCCACCTCAAAAAGTATTGAGGCGGCTTTTATTACATGATATTTGATCGCTTATCGTTGCAAATTCGGATTTTTCTCGACTTCTTTAGGAGGATAGTCCTGATAAATAGACTTCACATCATTCCAAGGTGCAGTTACGGACATATTTTCTTTAAGTACAAGATCCTCCTGTAGGTTATAAGTGAATGCTTTTCCTTCGTTATCCATACTGTGAGTGACTGTGCCTTTAGGAACCAATATTAAGTCTTGTGCACCTGAACGATAGTCGTAGTTCTCTTTCAAACGATTCATTCTGAATTCATCTGAACGGCGGGTAACCATGGCTAAAACATATCCACCTACTTCATATCCATGTTCTTGATAAGCAGCTTCTGCTAATTGTTCTGCACTCATATTGTCTACTTCTGTCACTTTGCTAACATCAGCGTATGCACGTTGGCGAACTTGTTTAAGCGCATTCTTTGCTCCTGTAAGATCCATATTTGCCCGTGCAGCAGATTCTGCATACCATAAAAGTACTTCTGAATAACGGATGAGCTGATGACGTTTGTTGATACACATTCCACCCCAGAATGGTTGAGTGTAATCATAAGGAGCTGCGGCTGGTCCGTCATTTACAGTGAAGGCTACATACATTGGTCGGTAATCACTTACTACAGCGTTAGTACCATCGTAAGGTTTGCCATCTTGAGTAGCCCACCAGTCTACCAATGTACCGTTAGAGGTACGTAACTGCTTAGCAAATACGGCATCCTTGCGCGGTCCCTCAGGATAGTTAAACCAGAATTTACGTTCAGGAATGAAGTCTCCCCACCCTTGCAAGCTGTTTAATTGGTGGCAAGAGGATAATTGGGAATCACCTTCAGTCCATCCGCCTGTTGTTGAATTATAATCTATACCTAAAATTGTTTCATAGTGGTGATTGTTTCCGTATGAATAAACTTCTTTCCAGTCACTTAATAATCCGTGGTCGTAAGTACCATTTTCTACTCCGTCAATAACTTCCTTAGCTTTTTGGGCTGCTTTCTGATAATATTCTGTCTTGTTCAACGGATAGCCTGCCATAGACATATACACAGCTGCCAAGGTTGATTTTACAGCTTGCTGTGAAACGTACAGGTTTTGTCCGTCAATGGCTTGTGGACTTTGGGTATACTTAGCCGGCAAATTACATTTTTCTGCATTGTCCAGATCTTCAACAATTTGTTTATAAACATCTTCTACCGATGTGAGAGGAGTCGTATTGTTATCTGGTTCATTGTGCAAATTGATAGGAAGCGGACCAAACAGTCGTACCAATGTGTAGTAAGCGTATGCACGCCAATAGTAGGCCTGTCCCATAGCTATATTTAAGTTTTCTTGAGATATTCCTGATTGAGGTGCATTATCGATAATGTCGTTTGCTACTAAAATAATATGATACATTCTCTTCCATCCATCTTCTAGTCCTTTCGTATCTGTAGGTGATTCAAAGGCATCTGCCGACAGATAAGCGGCTTTGTTGGATCCGGTAGTTGATGTTACGTCATCACCTTGGCAATATGAAATCATCGGATTGGAGTTACATTGATATGCTTGTACTTTTGCATACAATGCATATACCGCCATATCTACTTCGTTTTGATTTGTGTAGAAGGATTCAGGAGTTAATCTACCTTTGGGGTCTTCTGTCAAGAAATCACTGCAAGAAGAAGCTAAAAACATGGATGCTGCCATCAAGCATCCTGATAATATTTTATTTTTCATAATATTCAATCATTTAAAAGTTCATACGTAAACCAAATGTAAAGGTTCTCGGAGTAGGATAAGTTCCTGTATCAATACCGGCGGCGCGGTCACCATAGTCGCTGGAGAATGAATAGCTGGCTGGGTTGGAGCCTTTATAACCTGTTATGGTGAATAGGTTCTGAACGCTGAAACTCAATCGCAGATCTGCGAACTTAGTCATTGATTTAGGGAAATCATAAGCTAAAGTGATATTCTCACAACGGAAATAGTCTGCATTTTCTACCCATTTGGATGAGTTACCGATGTATTGGTTGTTTTCAACTCTTGGGTCTGGCATTGTAGTTCCCACTTGACTTAAGAAATCGGCATCTGTAAACATACGTGAGTTACCAATCATGGAATTCATGGAGAAACGAAGAGCATTTAGACGTTGCACACCAAATGCGGCATTAAAGAATGCATTCAAGCTCCAGTTCTTATAGCGCAGTGAGTTATTCCATCCTAATGTGAAATCAGGAGTCGATTTTCCTAATACTACACGGTCGTCTGTGCTTGGGTTACGTGTAATTTCTCCATTGGCGGTGTAATATGTGTCATAGCCTTCTTTGTCAATGCCTGCCCATCTATAACCAAATAAAGTACCAATAGGTTCTCCTTCTTTAATAATTGTACAGTCAGTAATGATGGATTGGAATGAACCACCATAAATAATAGGCTCTTGGGCTGTCAGTTTTTTCACTTCGTTTTTCAGGTAAGTTCCGTTAATTGTTGTTGACCAACTGAAATCTTTATGATCAATCAGATTAGCTGTAAGAGTTATGTCTATACCCTGATTTGCAACTTTACCGGCATTGATCAGATAAGAACTGCCTCCAAGATAATCGGCTACTTTTGTGGTAAGTAAAGCGTCAGATGTCTGTTTGTTGAAATAGTCCAAACTGAGATCAATCTTACCATGCAAAAAGCTTAAGTCTATACCGAAGTCGAATTGTTTGGTTTTTTCCCACTTGATATCTGGGGTTGCCAATGTGTTTGCCCAATAACCAGTTGTTCCGATGTTGGTACCAAAGTAAGTAGAAGTTGTGCTTAAAAGTCCTAATGTAGAATAGGGATCTATATCCTGATTACCAATTACTCCGTAGCTAGCACGAACCTTTAAATTACTAATGACATCTTGTGCATTGGCCATGAATTTTTCATTAGAAACAGTCCAGGCTGCTGCGATAGAAGGGAAATATCCCCATTTATTTTTTGAGAAACGGCTTGAACCATCAGCACGGAATGTACCAGTCAGTAAATATTTATTATCAAAGTTATACATAACACGACCTACGCCTGATAATAGTGCCCATGCAGAATAGTTGTTGCTCGCATCACGTTTAGACGCATTCTGTACATTCCACCATCCAACAGATTCAACCTGAATGTTTTGGCCGGTAATACCCATATCGCGGGTTTCACTCTTGGTCGCTTCCCAAACTACGGTAGCAGTCAGGTTATGTTTGTCATTCCAGGTATTGATGTAGGTCAGATTGTTAGAGGTCTGCAACATCATACGTTGCGTGTTGGCATTACTCATGCTGTTATTGTTGTGGTCAATACCGGTTGCTTTAGGACTAAATCCATATGTGGTATAGTTATAATAGTCAAGACCATTGGTTGATGTAAAGGTTAGTCCTTTAGCAATATTGAATTTGAGATCAATACGACCGTTCAATACATCTTTACGTCGTTCGTTATCACCTCCGGCAAGTAAACCGTAAGCATTTTCCTGAATTGTACAGTAGGGGTCATTATTATAATTTCCATTTTCATCTTTCATGGTCATTGTAGGAGAGGAGTTGAATGCGATCCATAGTGGGTTGTATCCAGACATTTCCAGTCCTTCGATACCAGTGCTGATACCACGAGAGGCATTAATATCCAATGTGACATCCAACCATTTTTTGATAGATGCCTTTACATTTGCTTTTGCAGAATATCTTTCGTAACTGCTCTTCTCCAGGATACCATCATTTTTCATGTAGTTGGCAGATATGTATGTTTGCATATCTTCTTTTCCTTTTGACAGGACCAGTTTATAGTTTTGAGTTACTCCGGTACGGAACATTACATCTGTCCAGTCGATACCTGGATTTGTACCATTCAGGTAATCTTGTACTTCTACTTGATTTACTCCAGCATAATCTATCAAGGCCTGTGCATAGCTTTTGGTATCCATCATTTTGGGTAATTCTGGAAGATTTTTATAACCACTTTATTAGCA
>HF993272.1:26788-29391 GCA_000436795.1 Bacteroides sp. CAG:1076 | reverse complement strand
AAAGAATTACTGAGCCAGATTCATGCATATATAGAATCGTTACCTTACTCACACGATCCAAAAGGACTTTATGATCCGATAGAATATGTACTTGGATTGGGTGGCAAGCGTCTTCGTCCGGTACTTATGTTGCTTGCATATAATTTGTTTAAGGAGGATGTGGAAACGATATTCTCTCAGGCAGCCGCAATTGAGACTTATCATAATTTTACACTTTTGCATGATGATTTGATGGATAAGGCGGACATGCGCCGTGGAAAGCCTACCGTTCATAAGAAATGGGATGAAAATACGGCTATTCTTTCGGGTGACGCCATGCTGATTCTTTCTTATCAGTTCATGATGCAAGGGTGTCCGCAAGCATGTATGAAGCAGGTGATGGAAGTCTTTTCGCGTACAGCTCTGGAAGTGTGCGACGGCCAGCAGTGGGATATGGAGTTTGAACTCAGGGAGGATGTGACGGTTGAGGAATACATGGAAATGATTCGTCTGAAAACATCCGTTTTGCTTGCCGGTGCACTGAAAGTAGGTGCCATACTGGGAGGTGCATCAGAAAAGGATGCGCAGTTGCTTTATGATTTTGGTATAAAGGCGGGACTCGCTTTCCAGTTGCAGGATGATTATCTGGATGTTTATGGCGATCCGAAGGTTTTTGGAAAAAATATCGGTGGTGATATCTTGTGCAACAAAAAAACGTTTATGCTGATTACGGCTTTAGAAAAGGCCGACGGAGAAACACGGGATTGTTTGCAGAATTGGCTGAAGGCTGAGCATTACGAGCCTGCTCAAAAAATAGAAGCTGTAACTACTATATATAATAAGGTAGGGGTTCGGGATATTTGTCGGGATAAAATTGACGAATATTATAAGGAGAGCGTATGCTTGTTGAATGAAGTTGGAGTAGATACTTCGTATAAGAAGAACCTGGCAGATTTTGTACTTGGATTAATGAATCGTAATCTATAATTAAAATATATGGTAACTTTAATCGATACTCACACACATTTATTTGCTGAAGAGTTTGACTGCGACCGTGAACTGGCAATTATTCGTGCCGGGGAGGCTGGAGTGACACGCTTGTTTATGCCGAATATTGATGATACCTCGGTAGAAGCTATGCTGGCACTATGTAACTCACACGACGCATGTTATCCGATGATCGGATTTCATCCTACTTCGGTAGATAAAAATTGGAAAACACGTCTGGCTGTTGTCGAAAAATGGTTGCGTTCGGAGCAGACATTTTATGGCATTGGCGAAGTAGGAATGGATTTGTACTGGGATAAAACTTTCCGGAAGGAACAGATGGAGGTATTCGATATTCAGGTAAAATGGGCACTTGAATTCGATTTGCCGTTAATTATTCATTGCCGTGAAGCCTATCCTGAACTGCTCGAAGTTTTGGGACCTTATCGCAACACCTCGCTGACCGGTATCTTTCACAGCTTTACCGGAACAGAAGAAGATGCTGTTAAGCTGATGGAATATTCCGGATTTATGTTAGGGGTAAACGGTGTTGTAACTTTTAAGAAAAGTATTTTGCCGGAAGTTCTGAAATCTGTACCTTTGAACCGTCTTGTACTGGAAACAGACTCTCCTTACTTGGCACCGGTTCCTTATAGAGGAAAGCGTAATGAAAGTGCATACCTGGTAAAAATAGCGGAAAAGCTGTGTGAGGTGTATGACGTTCCAATGGCGGAAATCGGTCGGATAACTTCAGAAAACGCGCTCAAAGTTTTTAAAAATGCCAAGAATAGTTTTTAAAGTTTATTAATTTTAGGGCTATAACTAAACTTTTGGCGAATGAATGTTATGTAAGACGAAAAAAAAGAATACATTTGTGGCAGAAATCGCTTGTCGTTCGCATTTTTATTTGTAATTTGCGTTCGATTTAAGAGAAAGGCTTCAGACGAGGTCATGAGGAGAGGTGCTCGAGTGGTTGAAGAGGCACGCCTGGAAAGCGTGTATACGCCAAAAGCGTATCACGGGTTCGAATCCCGTTCTCTCCGCAAGGAAAAAATGAAGAAACAATTAAAAACAATTTATAACTATTAATTATTTAATCTTAAAAATTAGACACACAATGAAAAAGTTATTTGCAATTCTTGCAGTGATGGGAGTCCTCTCATTCGGAATGACTCAGACAGCTATGGCTCAGGATTCTACAGCTACAGCAGCTCCAGAACAAACAGAACAGGTTGCTCCTGCTGAAACAACAGACGAAGCTGCTCCTGCTACAGTTGAAGAAGGAAGTATGCACAAAGAGTTGAAGACTAAGTTTATCGAAGGTGATGCAGGCTTCATGTCATTGGTAGCTATCGCATTGGTACTTGGTTTGGCTTTCTGTATTGAACGTATCATTTACTTGAGCTTGGCTGAAGTTGACGTTAAGAAATTGATGGCTAAAGTTGAAGCTGCTTTGGAAAAAGGTGATGTAGAAGGTGCTAAGACTGTTTGCCGTAACACTCGTGGTCCTGTTGCTTCTATCTGCTATCAGGGTTTGATGAGAATCGACGAAGGTTTGGACGTTGTTGAACGTTCTGTAGTATCTTACGGTGGTGTTCAGGCTGGTTACCTTGAAAAAGGATGTTCTTGGATTACAC
>HF993272.1:0-26758 GCA_000436795.1 Bacteroides sp. CAG:1076 | reverse complement strand
GATTACACTGTTCATCGCAATGGCTCCGTCTTTGGGATTCTTGGGTACTGTAATCGGTATGGTTATGGCGTTCGATAACATCCAGCGTGCAGGTGATATTTCTCCGACAGTTGTTGCCGGTGGTATGAAAGTTGCGTTGATCACTACTATCTTCGGTTTGATTGTAGCATTGATTCTTCAGGTATTCTATAACTACATTCTTTCTAAGATTGAAGCTATCACAAGCCAGATGGAAGATTCTTCTATCACTTTGCTTGATATGATCATGAAATACAACTTGAAATACAAAAAATAATTATTGAACAATGGCTAAATTATCATACAAAGTTTCTTACTACGTATTCTATGTCTGCATCGCCCTTATATTGGTTGTGCTCGGCATGTTCTTCGGAGTAGGATACAACGAAACAAATGCTGCAGGTTTGGTTGAACCTGCTAATACGCCAGCACTGATGTACTTGATGTACGGAATGTTTGCTGTGACTGTTGTTGCTACACTTATTGGTGCTATCGCTCAGTTTGGTGGCGCATTGAAAGATAATCCAAAAGGTGCTATCAAATCTTTACTGGGATTGATTCTGTTGGTAGTTCTGTTGATCGTTACTTACAATGTAGGTTCTTCTGAAACTGTAGTTTTAGGTGACGGTTCTGAATACTCAGATGCTACTATGCTGAAAGTAACAGATATGTTCCTTTATTCTACTTATGTATTGTTTGCTATCGCTGCAATCGGTGCATTGGTTAACTTGTCTGGTATCTTTAAGAGATAATATCATAACATTGAAGTTTAATAAATTAAAAACGAAGTAAGTAAAAATGGCAAAAAGGAATAGAAAAGTGCCGGGAATTAATGCAAGTTCAACGGCAGATATCGCCTTTATGTTGCTTATCTTCTTCCTTATTACAACATCAATGGATACTGACCGTGGTTTGGCGAGACGTTTGCCGCCTCCACCAGAAAACAAAGATCAGAAAGATGATATTATTGTTAAGGAAAGAAACGTTCTCCAGGTTCGTTTGAACAAAGACGACCAGTTGATGGTTGGTGGAGAATGGTCTGATATTAAGCAATTAAGAGAAAAGGCTAAAGAATTCATTGCTAACCCGAAGGATGATCCAAACTTGCCGGAAAAACATGCGAAGACTCTTCCTTTCTTTGGTGATGTAATGATAACTGAAAAACATGTAATTTCTGTACAGAACGACGTTGGTACTAGCTATGATGCTTATCTTCAGGTTCAGAACGAATTGGTAGCTGCTTACAATGAATTACGTAACGAGCTGGCTAAGGCTCAGTTTGGTAAGGAGTTCTCTGAATGTTCTGAAGAACAGAAAGATGCTATCATGGAATACTATCCACAGAAGATTTCTGAAGCAGAACCTAAAAAGTATGGAGGTAACTAATCATGGGAAAATTTAATAAGAGTGGTAAGCGCGAGATGCCGGAATTGAACACCTCTTCTTTGCCTGACCTTATTTTTACCATGTTGTTCTTCTTCATGATTGTAACAAGCATGCGTGAGGTTACGCTGAAAGTACAGTTTAAGGTTCCTGCTGCTACAGAATTGGAAAAGCTTGAAAAGAAATCATTAGTTTCTTTCATTTATATTGGTAAACCTTTGCCAGAGTACCAGAAGAAGATGGGTACTACCGATCGTATTCAGTTGAATGATAAGTTCGCTGAAGCATCAGAGGTTCAGGACTACATCTATCAGGAACGTGAAAATATGAAAGAATCTGATAAGCCGTTTATGACAGTTTCATTGAAGGTCGATGCAAAGACTAAGATGGGTATTGTTACAGAAGTAAAACAGGCTCTTCGTCAGGCTTATGCTTTGAAGATTAACTATTCTGCTACACAGCGTCAGTAATAGTTCAACCATAAAGCTAAAAAAAGAGGTTACTCCTATGGGAGTAGCCTCTTTTCGTTTTTATGGGACTTTTGACAAGACGAATTATTTTTTCGATGCTGTAGTGTAAGTCCGGTCTATTTTATCATCCCTTAGAATTTTCCTTCTCAGGTAAATGACCGTTTTTTAAGAAACGTCATGCATTGTCAGATTTTCCCGCTGTTATTTTACGTCATAAACCTTTCGGTAAATTTCATCTCTTATTTCCGGATATTGTTCATCGATACTGGCTGTACCCGAATACATGAGGTAAAGAGGAAGGTTGTTGCCTCCTTTTCGGTAGGGAGGTTGTATATAATCCTGTAGACAGAGAGAGAAACCACATCGTTTGTAGAATTCAATTCGTCTGATACTCATTTCATCTTCAGGTCGTTCTACTTCCAGAATGATGGTACCCGGAAATTCGTCTTTGAGTGTTTCCATAATACGTTTTCCATAACCTTTGTTGCGTACTTTGGGGGAAGTTGCCAGATGCTCTACATAGCGAAATCCATTCAGTTCCCATACGGTGATTAAGCCGATAGCTGTTTCGTTTTCTCCCTCTTCATCTGTAATCAGATAACAATTGAAAGCCGGATTATGGTCGGTATTATATCGTTGTACATCATCATCCCTACGTTCGTCTACGGGAAATGACTGATGCAAAAGCCCCTCTACGAAGTTGTAGAGGGAGTGATTAGTCTGAATTTTTGTAAGTGTCAACATAGATTAATGGTTAGTCGGTATAGAAATGAATTGTTTTCTCAAGCGAACGTTCGCATACCGGACAGAAACAAGGCGCCTCGTTGATTTTCATTCTGCACTCGGTAGTAGGACGGTAGATGCCTTTCAGTGTATATCCTCCACCTTCGTAAACTCCGACTTTGGTATAAATGGCAGTCGAATCAGTTTCTGCAGGTGTCGGTACAGGGGTACCGGCTGGTACCATATCCTTCCATTTACTATCAAAGTCGACCAAGGTTGTGATATTAGGTTCCCAGGGTTCTATTGTGTAAGGATATAGCGGACTGGGAGCCGTATCGTATGCATATTCGTCGGCCAGACCTCCAAAGCTGTGCCCGAATTCATGTACAACCACTGGTTTGAACATCGGGTGATGAGCCGTAGTAAGCAGATAAGAGTTGTAAATACCTCCTCCACCATATGTATCGGTATTGGCTAAGATAATAATGTGTTCGTAAGGTATACCTGCCAGCCAGTTGTGCATAGCCTTTACGCTGCGGGTTGTCAGGTAGCGGTCGGAATAAAACGTATCGAAATGTGAGCTGACAGCCGTATTCTTCCATTCTCCTTTTCGGGGTATGCTGACTCCGCTGTCGTGCGAAGGAGTTGCTACGGCTACGACATTAAAGCGTTCCTTTAGGCTTTTGAACGGTTCGTGTGAGAATATCGCATCACAAGCAGCTTGAGCATCCTTGTAGAAAACATCCATTTCTTCTTCCGTATACCCCTCTGCCATAATAGCAAGATCGATACATTTGTCGGGAGTACCATTCTTGATCAGGTAACGGTGAGGAGTCACCTGTGACATCCCCCGCTGGTGTATCAAGATATCTTTCGGATCGATGTCGTGTGTCAGCGAAGTACAAGATTTGCGGTAGGCATTCTTCAGTTCGATGGTTACCGTAGCCGGGCGTTTAGGATAAGGCAGCAAGAATGTATTTTCGAATCCTCTTGTCACGTGTTTTGCCTCTTCCTCGCTGATCCATTCTTGAAACAGACTGGAGAATGAAGTACGATAGATAACTTCTCCTGTAGCTTTATCTCGCATGGTGATTTCTCCGTTTCCTTCCAGCGGCAGTTCGCTCAGGAAATTTCTTCTTCCGGCCCATCCGGGAAGTGAAACCAGTTCATCGAGGCTGATATCCTGTTTCTGTGCATTTCCGTTGAATAAATAGTCTATTCTCAGGGTTTTATCAATAAAGAAGTCGTTGAAGTTTTGTGCATATCCGCCAGCCTGAACAAAAGCCGAAATGAATAATGCAGCCAATATGTTTTTTTTCATAAAACCAAAAGATTTAATTTTTTTACAAAGATAGGACTATCTGCCAATTTAGTGCTAAAACAATGATAAAAGTTACAATTGCTATCCCTCGTATGGAATAAATATACTATATTTGTACAAATTTAAAAATTCATCAATGGGACATCATCAATTAGACAGTTTAGACGAACAGATTTTGCGCTTGATTGCCGACAATGCCCGTATTCCCTTTCTGGAAGTGGCACGTGCTTGCAATGTATCAGGTGCTGCGATTCATCAGCGTATCCAGAAGTTGACCAACTTAGGAATACTGAAAGGTTCCGAGTTCATAATAGATCCCGAAAAGATCGGTTATGAAACTTGTGCTTACATCGGGTTATACCTGCGGGACCCCGAACAGTTTGATTCGGTGACAGAAGCTCTGAAGCGTATTCCCGAAGTGGTAGAATGTCATTACACTACCGGACAGTATGACATGTTTATCAAGATTTACGCAAAGAATAATCATCATTTACTGAATATCATCCACGATAAATTACAGCCGCTGGGCTTGTCACGCTCGGAAACCATTATATCTTTCCGTGAAGCAATCAAGCGTCAGATGCCTATACAGGATGTAGTAGACGAAGAATAAAGAGTCCATTCAGTCGATCGCATACAAAGATTCCCCGCTTAAAAGTTTGTCTTGCAATGAAAGAAATCTTTTAAGCGGGGAATCTTTGTTTTTTCTCTATTTTGTTAGGCAGCAAAAATATTCCATTCTTGCTGCGCATATGCTTATACTGTGAAAGTTGTAATCGGTTTATTATTCCTTTACTTCCTCGAAGTCAACGTATTCGCCTTCATCACTGTCGAAAATCTTTTTGCGTCCTGAGGTATTCTGGGCAGACTGCTGTGACTCATCATTGTCGGAAGAGCGATAATTGGATGAGGAACTGCGCTGGTTTTGCGAATGACTTTGAGCAGAGGAACTTCCTGTCATGCGGCGTCCCAGACCGAATACTGTACGAATGATTTTAGAAAGTACAGCCACTCCGAGGACAAGAACAATCAGAACGAAGAAAAATATAAATCCTAAAATATGAAACATAGTTATTGTTTTTGGTAGTAAAATAACAACAACCGTGCCACGATTATTGTTTTATCATTTTTTACGAGTTATCAGTGAGAGAAGAATATACCAGACAATAACCGCCGCAATGCCACTCAACTGGAAAATAACAAGCAAGGGTATGCTGACAATCAGGAAGATATAGCTTATCTTATTGTGCCCCCACGATAAATCTTTGAACTTTAATGAAAACATAGGAAGTTCGGCAACCAGCAACAGTGACATGACAACAACCAGGATGAACAGGTATATTGCATTGAAACTGTCGGAAACTACAAATGCATGTCCGCCTACTGACAGAGAAGCCCAGAATAACGCATTGGCAGGAGTTGGCATGCCGATAAAAGAACTTGTCTGTCGGCTGTCGATATTAAACTTAGCCAGTCGTAGTCCTGAAAAGACAGCTATCAGAAACGCTGTATATGGCATGATTTCAGCCAGCGGCATCAGAAAATCCGGATAATGCACCTCCTTGAACAAGGAAAAGGCGATAGCGGCCGGTGCCAGTCCGAAAGTGATATCATCGGCCAGTGAATCGAGTTCTTTGCCGATAGGAGAGGATACATGGAGCAAACGTGCCGTCATTCCGTCGAAAAAGTCGAATACAGCTCCGATAACAATAAATGTCAAAGACAGCTTGTAGTTGCCTTGAAATGCCATATAAGCTGCAATACATCCCGAAAAGAGGTTACAGCAAGTTATCGTGTTAGGAATATTACGGACAATTGCATGTGCCATATCTATGTTCCTCCTTACATTAATTTAGCGATGACGGTCTGGTTACCCGTTGTTTTCTGTCCCATTTTTACACATACCTCTGTTCCCAGCGGCAGGTATACATCTACACGTGAGCCAAATTTGATGAACCCCATATGTTCATCGATGTAACAATCTTCTCCTTTTTCGGCATATGTTACGATACGACGTGCCACGGCTCCTGCAATCTGTCGTGCCATGACGGTATGTCCTTCCGGAGTGTCGATGACCACCATCGAGCGTTCGTTTTCAGTGCTTGCCTTAGGAAGCCATGCCTTCATGAAACGTCCGTTGTGATGATCTACATGACGAATCACGCCATCTACCGGATACCAGTTGGCATGAACGTTTGTAATATCCATGAAAATAGAAATCATGAGTCGGCGGTCGTGGAAATATTCATGTTCATCCACCTCCTCGATAACAACGATACGTCCGTCTGCCGGAGCTACAACAATTTTTTCCGTGTCACCGCCGAACAGACGGATCGGACAACGGAAAAAATTTACCATCAGCAGATAAAGGATGATGCTGGCAAAAGCTATGATGTAGAAAGGTATTTTACATTCTATTCCCCAGTATAATGCAGCATTGATAAGAAGCAATAAAAGTGCGCTGGTTACAAGAATGTGAGTACCTTCCCGGTGTAATCTTATTTTCTTTATTTTTTTTATTTTGTTTAATCCGGTCATAACAAAGTTACATTTTATCGTGCAAAAATATACTTAATTTAAAAACCTGCCAAATAAACAACCGTTAGAATTACCTCTTTACATTTTTTTTTGCTAAAAAGTATTCATGAACGATAACTTTATTCGTTTGTTTTTGTTTGTTCTCCGAAACCTCGGTATCTTTGAACTCTGTTTTTAATAATGAAAATATGCACGATTTTGTTCATTTGCACGTCCACACCCAATATTCTATTCTGGACGGTCAGGCATCAATTCCCCGTTTGGTAGACAAGGCGATTGCCAACGGGATGCGAGGCATTGCCGTAACCGATCATGGCGATATGTTCGGTATAAAGGAGTTTTTCAACTATGTGAACAAGAAGAATGGGGGAACAAATGGCGAGATAAAAGATTTAAAGAAAAAGATTGCCGCACTGGAAAGCGGAAAAGCCGAGTCGGAAAATCCGGAAGCTGAACTGGCTGAATGTCGGGAGCAACTGGAAGCTGCCAAGAAAAAACTGTTCAAGCCAATTATCGGCTGTGAAATGTACGTGGCACGCCGGCGCCTGACGGACAAGGAGGGTAAGGCTGACCAGAGCGGGTATCACCTGGTGGTGCTTGCCAAGAACTTGAAAGGGTATCACAACCTGATTAAGCTGGTATCGAAGGCATGGACCGAAGGGTTTTACATGCGTCCGCGTACCGACCGTGTGGAACTGGAAAAATATCACGAGGGACTGATTATCTGCTCGGCATGTCTGGGAGGTGAGATTCCACGCCGCATTACGGCAGGACAGTTTGCCGAAGCGGAAGAAGCCATCCAGTGGTACAAGAATTTGTTCGGCGACGATTTTTACCTCGAGTTGCAGCGCCACAAGGCTACCGTGCCACGGGCGAACCACGAAACTTATAAGTTGCAGGAAGTGGTCAACAAGAAGCTGATGGAGTATTCGAAAAAATACAACATCAAGCTGGTCTGCACGAACGATGTACACTTTGTAGATGAAGAAAACGCCGAAGCACACGACCGTCTGATCTGTCTGAGTACCGGTAAGGATCTGGATGATCCGAACCGTATGCTTTATACCAAGCAGGAATGGATGAAAACCCGTGAGGAGATGAACGAGGTATTTGCCGATGTGCCCGAAGCACTGACCAATACCTGCGATATCTGCGATCAGGTGGAGTTTTATTCCATCGACCATGCACCTATCATGCCTACCTTTGCCATTCCCGAAGATTTTGGTACCGAGGAAGAATACCGCAAGAAATTCACCGAGAAAGATTTGTTCGATGAATTTACGCAGGATGAAAATGGCAATGTCGTTATGGACGAGGCTGCGGCAAAGGCAAAGATTGAACGTCTGGGAGGTTACGAAAAACTGTATCGTATCAAGCTGGAAGCCGATTACCTGTCAAAACTGGCATACGACGGAGCACGCCGCCGTTATGGCGAACACCTGACCGATGAGGTGAGAGAGCGTATCAAGTTCGAGTTGCATATCATGAAGACCATGGGTTTCCCGGGATACTTCTTGATTGTGCAGGACTTTATCTCTGCTGCCCGCAATCAGCTCGATGTGTCTGTAGGACCGGGACGTGGTTCGGCTGCCGGTTCGGCAGTGGCTTATTGCTTGGGTATCACGCAGATCGACCCTATCAAATACGACTTGTTGTTCGAGCGTTTCCTGAATCCCGACCGTATCTCCTTGCCGGATATCGATGTCGACTTCGATGATGACGGCCGAGGACGTGTGTTGAACTGGGTAACCGAAAAGTACGGACAGGAAAAGGTTGCTCATATTATTACATATGGTACGATGGCGACCAAGCTTGCCATCAAGGATGTGGCACGTGTACAGAAACTGCCGCTTTCGGAATCCGACCGTCTGTGTAAGCTTGTGCCCGACAAGATTCCCGACAAGAAACTGAACTTGCCCAATGCCATAGCCTATGTACCCGAGCTGCAAGCTGCCGAGGTTTCGTCGGACCCTGTGCTCCGCGATACTATCAAGTATGCCAAGATGCTGGAAGGTAACGTCCGCAATACGGGTGTGCATGCCTGTGGTACCATTATCTGCCGTGACGATATCACCGACTGGGTACCGGTCAGCACGGCTGATGATAAGGAAACCGGCGAAAAGATGCTGGTGACGCAGTACGAGGGTTCGGTCATCGAAGATACGGGACTGATTAAGATGGACTTCCTGGGACTGAAGACGCTTTCTATCATCAAGGAAGCCCTCGAGAATATCAAGCAGAGTAAAGGCATTATTCTGAATATCGATGAAATTCCGATTGACGATCCGGCTACCTATAAGTTGTATAGCGACGGTCGGACCATCGGTACGTTCCAGTTCGAATCGGCGGGTATGCAGAAGTACCTGCGCGAACTTCAGCCTACCACGTTCGAGGACCTGATTGCCATGAACGCCCTCTATCGTCCGGGACCTATGGATTATATCCCCGACTTTATCGACCGTAAGCAGGGACGCAAGCCTATCGAATACGATATTCCGGTCATGGAGAAATACCTGAAAGATACATACGGTATTACGGTCTATCAGGAGCAGGTGATGTTGCTGTCGCGTCTGCTTGCCGACTTTACCCGAGGCGAATCGGATGCCTTGCGTAAGGCGATGGGTAAGAAGCTGCGCGACAAGCTGGATCACATGAAACCTAAGTTCATCGAGGGAGGAAAGAAGAACGGTCACGACCCGAAGATTCTGGAAAAGATCTGGGCCGACTGGGAAAAGTTTGCTTCCTACGCCTTCAATAAGTCGCATGCTACCTGCTACTCGTGGGTTGCCTATCAGACGGCTTACCTGAAAGCCAACTATCCGTCAGAGTACATGGCGGCTACCATGAGCCGTAACATTTCGAACATCACCGAAATCACCAAGCTGATGGACGAGAGCAAAGCGACGGGTGTCAACGTGCTGGGACCTGATGTAAACGAAAGTAGCCTGAAGTTCTCTGTAAACCGTCATGGAGATATTCGTTTCGGACTGGGAGCCATCAAGGGAGTAGGTGAGTCGGCTGTTCAGAGTATTCTGGCAGAGCGCGAAAAGAACGGACCTTTCAAAGATATATTCGACTTTGTACAGCGTGTGAATCTTTCGGCATGCAACCGTAAGAACATCGAAAATCTGGCTTTGGCTGGAGCTTTCGACAGTTTCCCGAACATCCATCGTGAGGATTTCTTCGTGAAGAATGCCAAGGACGAAACCTTTGTCGAAGTACTGGTGCGTTACGGAAACAAGTATCAGATGGACAAGGCTGCTGCTGCCAATTCCTTGTTCGGCGGCGAGCATGAAGTGGAAATCGCTACTCCCGAAATAGTCCGTGCGCCGGCATGGAGCGATCTGGAACGCCTGAACAAGGAACGTGAACTGGTAGGTATCTATCTTTCTGCCCATCCGCTGGATGAGTTCTCGGTGATACTGGAAAATGTCTGCACTACGCACATGGCACAGCTTTCCGACTTGACTCCGTTGCAGAACCACGACCTGACGTTGGGAGGTATTGTTACCGGCGTGCGTGAGGGATATACTAAAACCGGAAAACCTTTCGGTGTAGCAAAGGTGGAAGACTATTCGGGAACAGCCGAATTTGCATTTTTTGGCAATGAATGGGTGGAAAAGAAAAACTTTTTTGCCGAAGGAATGTTCTTGTTTATGCATGGCAAGTGTCAGCCCCGCCAGTGGAAGCAGGACGAATGGGAGATAAAGATCAACAACATCGAACTGTTGCCCGAGGTGAAAGACCGCTTGATAGAGAAACTTACGGTGACGGCACCGCTCTCTGCCATCAACGACGAAATGATTATGGAATTCAGTTCGCTGGTGAAAGAAAATCCCGGCAATGCCGAGCTGTTCTTCTATATCCGCGACGAGGACGGACAGATGCATGTCAACCTTATGTCACGCACGCTGAAAATATCCGTCAGAAAAGACATAGTAAATTATTTAAAAAGTCAGCCATTGTTGGACTATAAAATAAATTAGTATATATTTGCGTATATAATTAAATAACTAAACAACTAGAATTATGGCATTGAATATTAAAGATGACAATTTTGAAGCTATTGTAGCTGAGGGTAAACCAGTAGTTTTGGATTTCTGGGCAACTTGGTGCGGACCTTGCAAGCTGATTGCTCCTTATATTGAAGAACTGGCAGAAGAATATAAAGATAAAGTTAACATCGGTAAGTGCGATGTAGACGACAATGCTGATCTTCCTGCACAGTTCGGCGTACGTAACATTCCTACCGTACTTTTTATCAAGGATGGTAAAGTTGTCGACAAGCAGGTAGGTGCTACTACAAAGGCTGCCTTGAAGGAAAAAGTAGAAGCTTTATTGAAATAATCATTTAAAATCGCATTACGACTATGAGTATGGATGACGATTTCTTGTTGGAAGATGAGGACGATGAAAAGACCATCGAGTTTATAAAGAACTATTTGCCTCAGGAACTGAAAGAGAAGTTTACGGACGACGATCTGTATTACATTCTCGACTTGATAGTAGACTATTATACCACCAGTGGTTGTCTGGACGCTCAACCTGATGACGAAGGTTACATCAACATCGACCAGGATGAAATTGTAAACTACATAGTCAAAGAGTCCAAGAAAGACGGCATGGGGCCTTTCGACCCCGACGATGTATTCTTCGTGGTTCAGGGCGAAATGGAATACGGAAATTCATTGGGACAAGTCGATTGATTTGTCGGCGGAATAAATGAGAAATCCGGTGATGTTTTTTAAAAACGTCACCGGATTTTTTTATGTCCTTTCCGGATGCAGAAAGTAAATGAAATGTAATATTTCCGTTATTCTGCTGACTTGTATACGCTCTATTTTCGCCGTGTCTAAAGACGAAAAGGTATGAAAACAATTATTAGTGCATTAACTGTATGCTGGCTTGGCATATTGGCTGTTGCGGCACAACAATCATCAGCATTTAAAATCGGAGTATTGTCGGATATTCATTTTATGGCTCCCGAGTTGCTGGATAAACCGGGGAAGGCTTTCGATAATTATATCATCCACGACAGAAAGCTGTTGGAGCAAAGTCCGGAGCTGCTCGACTCGGCTGTTCATGTACTGATACAGGAACAGCCGGAGTTTGTCTTTATCTGCGGCGACCTGACGAAGGATGGAGAAAAAATCTCACACCGGTATGTAGCAGATCATTACCTGAAACAATTAAGGGAAAACGGATGCCGGGTATTTGTCGTACCGGGAAACCACGATGTAAACAATCCGCATGCCGTCATATTCGAGGGCGATACGGTACGTCGTACCGAAACTGTCACTCCCGACGAATTTGCCCGTATCTATAAGGATTATGGTTACGGAGAGGCTCTGGCGCGCGACCCTCATTCATTAAGTTATACGGCACGGCTGGATTCGCATACCTGGTTGCTGGCTATCGATGCCTGCAAATACGAGGAAAATGATTTCGACAACAATGTGTGCGTGACCGGCGGACGTATCAAGCCGGAAACTATGGAGTTTATCCGCCGGCAGGTAGAAGAAGCCCGCAGGCAGCATTGCCGGATAGTGACTATGATGCACCACGGTATTGTAGAACACTGGAAATGGCAGGGAAAGGTTATGAAGGATTATCTGATAGACGACTGGAAATCACATGCCAGAGAATTTGGCAAGCTGGGGCTTCGGGTAGTCTTTACCGGACATTTTCATGCACAGGACATTACTGCTTTCGGAAAGGGAAACCGATGTGTCTATGATGTGGAAACAGGTTCTACGGTCAGTTTCCCTCAGCCCGTCCGGATTGTGACCTGCTGTTATCCGGAATTGAACATACGTACGCGCTGTGTGGAACATTTGTCGGGGGTAAATACGCTGAACGAACTTTCCATACGTTATGCCCGTTCGGGAATACAGACCATCATATCCGACATGCTTCCTGCCAGTATACCGTACGACATCCGGCAACAGGCTGGCAGTACCTTGAGCAAGGCCTATGTAGCCCATCTGAAAGGGGATGAGAAGATGCCCGACTCCTATAAAAGCGAGTTGAAAAAATCATGCCGGAGTTTACGCCGTTATTCATGGAAGTATGCCTTTGCCCTGAAAGTACTGGGAAAGAGCTTTTTCCATGACCTGACTCCCGCAGACAACGATATCGTTCTGAAACTTAATAAATAATTATTAATTAGTTTTTCTTATGGTAAGACACATTTTAGGAATGGTGCTGGCAGCAGGAAGTCTGTCTTTGTCTGCCTTTTATCCAGTTGCAGCTGTAGCCGAATCTTTACAGCCTACAGTTGCCAACGAAGCAATGGCTACGATTGTCGGTAGGGTTACAAACGAAAAAGGAGAAACACTTCCAGGCGTCAATATTCTGGTAAAGGATAGCGGAGTGGGAACCAGTACGGACATAAACGGTAACTTTACCATTCAGACTGCCCCGGGCGAGGAACTGGTCTTTTCGTATATCGGCTATTATCCGGTGGAGAAGGTGGCTACTAAGGGAACAATGGATATCATTCTGAAGGAAGATACGCAGACGCTGGGAGAAGTCATCGTGACGACACAGAAGAAGTCGCAGAGTAATATCGAGGTACCGGCGGCAGTCAGTGCCGTTTCGGGAAACAGCCTCAGTAAGCTGAACCTGCATCAGTTTGATGAGGTGGCACAGTTTATTCCGGGTGTACAGATTCAGTTGCAGAGTCCGAACAATCCGGGTTACGTTATCCGTGGAGTTACCTCAGACGACGGGGCTTCCTATTCGCAGCCACGTGTTTCCGTCTTTCAGGATGGAGTTTCCATCTCGCGCTCGCGTGCTTCGGCTGTCGAACTTTTCGACCTGGAGCGTGTAGAGGTCGTAAAAGGTCCGCAGGGAACGTTGTTTGGCAGAGGAGCCGAAATAGGCGGTATACATGTTATCCGCAACAAACCGGTGGACAAGCTGAGCGGAGAGTTGTCTTTGGGGTACGGAACTTATAACCAGAAGCTGGCAAACGGGTTTATCAATACGCCGCTGGTAAAAGGTAAACTTGCCAACCGGTTCGCTTTCTCGTACGATCAGCGTGACGGATTTATCCGAAACGATGCCGGAGGCAGACTGAATGGGAAAAATGCCATTGCCCTACGAAACTCTACCAAGCTGTGGGCAAACGACCAGACTTCTTTCGATCTGATTCTGGACTATCAGCACGATAATTATCCCGGTACCTCATTTAAGACCAATAAGCCGGAGTATGGCAATCCCGACCCGAACCGTCCTGCCAATCTGGAGGAGGGAGATGATCTGGGCATCAAGCGTCATGTAGGCGGAGCTACGTTCCTGGCCGACCATACCCTGAACGATAACTGGAAGATGTCTTCCATTACCGGCTTCCGTGCATTCCAGTCGGATGAAACGTTCGATGCCGATGGTACATATGTGCCTTTACTGGCTTGTCAGGAAAAAGCCAAGGGAACACAGTTCAGTCAGGAGTTCCGTTTCAACTACGATAGCCGGAAACGTTTTTCGGGATTTGTAGGTGCCAGTTATTTCTTTGAACATTCTTCGCAGGAAGTAATCGCACATACCAATATGCAGAATATGTACCCTGTATATATACAAGGCAATCTGAAAGGACAGTTTACCGAACTGCTGAACGGATTCTTGCCACTGCTTACCTCGCAGCTTCCCGAACAGTTGCGTCCGGTAGTAGAAAGTACGATGAACCAGTTGATGGGTAAATGGTTCCCCGATACACCGCTGGTCGACGGAAACGGGAAACCGGCACAGACTACTGCCACACCCGATATCTATGGCGACCTGAAGGCGGCGCTGGCTATGGCTGGAATGGATCTCGACCAGTTGCTTGGCGGACTGGGTACACAGGGGCAGACGATTCTGGCTACTTTGAAAGGCGTTTCCAACCAGTCGCTTCCCGACGATTATTCTGAAAATGGAACCAATTACGGAACCAATCAGGCGGTAGAAGTGTTTGCCGATGGTACCTTCAAGCTGGTAAAAGGTCTTTCTCTGACCGTAGGACTGAGAGGTACATACGAGCATCTGTATTCGGCATATTCATCGACGACTGTTCCCGGAGTATTTGGATCCCTGATATATCATCCCACAGCCGGCGGACAGAAAGTCGCTGCTTCCGACGATTATTTCTCATGGGTGGGACGTGTAGCCCTGAACTATATGTATAAGCGGAACAATTTCTATGTCAGTGTATCTCGAGGCAGACGTCCCGGTGTGATTTATTATAACAACGATCCGGACGACTTGTCGCGGCTGGCTCCTGAGATTATCTATAGTTACGAAGCTGGCGTGAAGGGTGCCTTGCTGAACGGACGGCTGAACTACGACCTGTGTGCATATTATTACGACTGGAATCATTTCCAGACGACGCGTTTCGACCAGCTTTCCAGCAAGTATGTGGCAGACGATGCCGGAAAGGCTCATTCCTTTGGTGTGGAAGCCGGATTGAGTTATGCTCCTTGCCGGTACCTGAATATCTTTGGAAATTATGCCTACATCGACGGTAAGTTCAACGAGAAGGATGAGAACGGAATCGAACAGGAATATGCAGGTAATCGTTTCCGACTGACTCCTAAGCATAGTTTCTCGGTCGGACTGGATGTAACTGTTCCTACGGGAAAGACCTCTCAGATCTATTTCCGCCCCACTTACTCGTATAAGTCGAAGGTATACTTTGAAGACAGCAACGAACCGGAACTTACACAAGACGGTTACGGACTGGCCAATTTTACTGCCGGATATCGTTTCCAGCCCAAGAACGTGTATTACGAGATCGGTGCTTTCGGCAAGAATGTATTCGATACGGAGTATATAGTCGATGCGGGCAATACCGGTCGTCAGATCAATTATCCTACTTTTGTAGGCGGCAGTCGTTCCGTTATCGGTTTGCAGTTTAAGATTGGGTTCTAACCTTATTCCTGAAATAATATTTTAAGTTTGAGATTTCCGCATAAGTCATGCCTGAAAGTTCCGGCATAGACTTGTGCGGATTTTTTGTGTTATCACGACATCCTTTTTGTTTTTTGTACAAAAAAACCGAAAATTTGTACAAATTTCCGGTTAAGTGTGAGGAGGAACCTTTTGAGTTCTCCCGATGTTTATTCCTGATTATATATATCCCTGAATGGAAAGGAAGAAGAATACTCCTGTGGCAATCATCAGCAGGCCGATGGCGGCATAAAACAAGCGTGCACGGGTTCTTCCTGCATTGGCAACAATGAACTGTGTGTTGCGGGCAGTAAAGAACCAGTCCCAGTTGAACAGGGCAGCCAGCACAGCCAGCAGCCCTACAATGACGAATATGGCTTGTATGACGTAATGTGTAGCCATGGCTTGGGATTATTCTTCAGCATCGAAGCGGACCGTACGGCTTCCGTCTTCGTTTTCCTCAATGTATACCTTTACGGCATTGCCCGGCAGCAGGTCTTCTATCAGTTCCGGCCATTCGATGAAACACAAGGCGCCGCTGTAGAAGTAGTCTTCGTACCCCATGTCGTATACCTCTTCCAGCTTCTTGATACGATAGAAGTCGAAGTGATAAATCAGTTCGCCGGTTGTTTCCGAACGGTATTCGTTGACGATGGCGAATGTCGGTGAGTTGATGACATCGGTCACTCCCAGTTCTTCGCATATAGCTTTGGTGAAAGTTGTTTTTCCAGCTCCCATCTTTCCGTAGAAAGCAAACACGGTATTGTCACCCATGGCTGCGATAAACTCTTTGGCAGCTTCGTGGATATGGTCGAGAGAAGTAATTTTAATTTCCATAAGTATCTGTTTTTTGAATTACTGCAAAAGTAAGTAAAAATCGGGAATAATTATTCCTGTTTACGGAACTGCCGGCAGATTTTTGCTGCAACGTATATCAGAATCGAAACAAAGATAATGGCAGCTCCCGAGGGTATCTGGTATTTGTACGAGAACAGCAGTCCGCCCAGGCAACTGATGTAGCCGATGCCGATGGACAGCCAGATGATGTTCTTGAAACGGTTGGTAAACAGGTTGGCAGTCATCTGGGGCAGGGTGAGCAGCGAGATGGCAAGCACGATACCTACCATGCGCAGGCACGACACGATGGTCAGTGCGATGAACATCATGAGCAGGTATTCGAAAGTAGCCACGGGCAGGTGCTGCGAACGTGCGAACTCACGGTCGAATGCGATGGCTACGATGGGACGCAGGAACAGCGAGAAGAATGCAATCAGCAATACGCTCAGTATTCCCAGCAGGATAATGTCGCCTTGCGTAATGGTCAGGATGTTTCCGAACAGGAACGACGACAGGTCGGGGGTGAATCCCGGTGCCAGAAAGCTGAAGATGATTCCGATGGCCATGCCGAACGTCCAGAATACAGCAATGGCAGAATCTTCGCGCATGTCGCTCCGCTTGCTCAGCCATTCCACACCGAAGGCCGACAAGACCGCAAAGACAGCAGCCGTAAGCAGGGGAGAGATGCCCGTATAAAGTCCGATACCGATACCTCCGAAGGAAGCATGGGTAATGCCTCCGCTGATGAATACCAGCCGTCGGGTAACGATATACGTTCCGATGATGCCGCAGGCGATGCTGGCAAACAGACTACCCAGCAGGGCATGCTGGAAAAAAGTATATTGCAACAGTTCTAATAAATCCATAGAGTTGTATTCGGTAGTGAAACAGACAGGGCGGAAAGATTAGTGAAATCTTCGTTCGCCTACGATAAGGAAAAGTTCGTCTTTCAGTTCGTCGGGCAGTTCGATGCCGCGGAGTTGCAGGCTCCGGCTCCATCCTGCCACGTCGACTTCCTGCATGGAGTACAGGATGTCGCGGAACTCTTCGATTTCCTCTTCCGTATATCCGTCGGAAGGATGTCCCTTGAAGCGGTCCAGTTCCTCGTCGTCGTAGTATTCTATCTGTTTGCTTACGGCAGCCAGCAGACTTTCCTTTTCGCAAATCTGATGCTGTCCGCAACATTCACTGTCTACCGTTACGACGGGAGGAGCTTCCTTCAGCTCTCCACTGTCTATTTTCTTTTGTATGTTCCGGTTGTAGAAATATCCGGCAATCAGTCCGAAGAGGACCACTCCTGCCAGTATGACGATAAGTATCCACATGATAATTTATTCCTCCGTGATATTAAAGCCCGCTTGTACCAGGTTTTCCCAGTAGTGCGGATATGATTTTGTAACGACTTGCGGATTGTTGATGTATAAATCTCCCAGCCGTATGCAGGCAGGGGCGAATGCCATGGCCATGCGGTGGTCTTCGTAAGTATCGATGCAGGGGCAGGTTTCGGGCGTGCAGCGCGTACCGTCCCACGACAATACGGAACCTTCGCTTTCTGTGATGACATATCCCAGCTTTTTCATCTCGGCTATCAGGGCAGCGATACGGTCGGTTTCCTTGATCTTCAGGCTTTGCAGGCCGGAGAAGCGGAAGGGGATGCCCATCACTGCACAAGTCACTACGAATGTCTGTGCCAGATCCGGCTGGTTGACGAAATCGTATTCCATGCGTGCCGTAACCTTTCCCGTCTTGCGGAGAGTTATTTCTCGTTTGCCGTAAACGGTTTCCACACCCAACTGCTCGAACAGCCGTGCCACTTCCGAATCGCCCTGCGGACTTTCGCGGAACAACCCCGGCAGGCAGACAATTGCCTTTTCCGACAGTGCGCAGATCTCATACCAGTACGAAGCCGCACTCCAGTCGCTTTCTACGTAGTAAGGTACTGCCCGGTAAGACTGAGGCTTCACTTCCAGTTGGTTTTCGCCTACCCATGTTACGCAGGCACCAAAGTCGTGCATCAGCTTCAGGGTAAGGTCGATGTACGGACGTGATACGATTTCTCCCGTCAGCGTGAGTTTCAGCCCGTTCTTCAGAACCGGACCTATCATCAGCAGGGCAGAGATATATTGCGAGCTGACATTTCCCGGCAGTATCACTTCACTGTTCACCAGCTTGCGTCCCGTAATCCGCAGCGGAGGGAAACCCTCGTTTCCGGCATATTCCACGTCGGCACCTAAGGTACGTAATGCGTTTACCAGTATGCTGATGGGGCGTTGCTGCATGCGCTGTGTTCCGGTAATGATGTGTGTGCCTTCGCTTACGGCGAGGAAAGCCGTCAGAAAGCGCATGGCTGTACCTGCCGCCATGATGTCGATGATGGACGGCATGTGTTGCAAGGCCTGTACCATGACACGTGTATCGTCACAGTCGGACAGGTTTCCCGGAGGACAGTTTCCTTTGGCAAGGGCGTTGATAATCAGTGCGCGGTTGCAGATGCTTTTCGACGAAGGCAATTGGATGCCGGCGTTTACCTCGCTGGGAGGTGTGACTTTTATCCGCTTCATGCTATTATTTCGTTTCTTGATTGTTTACAAATAAGTTATGCGCAAAGATACTAAAAAAGGAAGAACTTAAGAGGGCAACTCATTCAAAATCCGTCCTAATTCTACTTTCTCGAGCTGGTATCCCAGACGTCTCAGCTCGATGGAGGCACCGATGCGGAACATGGCACGGCAGGCGCGGGCAAAGATATGAAATGCCAGTGTACTTTGCGGTTCAATCTGTTCGTGACGTATCATACCCACAGTAGTCTGTCCGCAGCGGCGGATGATATCAGCCAGTTGGTTTGCCTCTTCTCCGTCGAGCGGCAACTCCAGAAAGTCGCGTACGATGTGTTCGTCCATGTCGTCGAACGCCTGTTCACCGTAGTACGAGGGGTAAGGAGCCTGTGCATAGCTGCCCCAGTCATCATCCCATTCGACGGCAACAGCCATTCCGAGGTAAGCAGTCCAAGCCACCGATACGATGGGGTAGTCGCGTATCTGTTGTACGGCATCGGCTATGTATTCGGGAGCCAGGTCGTTCCAGCGGGCATCAATATCGTCGTTTGCCAGCAGAGTACCGCTGAGTACGCCGTAATTGGTACACAGACGCAGCAGCTCCTGCTGCAATTTTTCTTCAAAGTAATTTAAGTAATCAGTATCCATTTTTTCAATTTTTGCGCCAAAGATAGGTATTTTCAATTTAGGAAACTCCGTATCGGTCGAAAAACAGAAAACTTGGTTGACTGAAACGGCTGGAAAGGGATAGCCGAAATGACAGAAATGTATTCAGTTTGAGAACAAAATGTACAGACCGGAACATTTTATAAGAAATATCTGTTAAAACTGCTTAATTGTGTAAGCTATCTTTCACAGTCATGGAACATTGCGTTATATTTGTGAGGCAAACACACTTATTTTTTATATGGATGAGATAATCATAATTGTCGGGTTGATAGTACTTAACGGTATCTTCGCTATGTCCGAGGTAGCATTAATATCAGCTCGTAAATCTCGGCTTTCTTCTGATGCGAAAAAGGGCAGCAAGTCTGCAAAGGTTGCTTTGAAACTGGCTAATGACCCCGATCGCTTTCTTTCTACTGTACAAATCGGAATTACCCTGATTGGTATTTTGACCGGTATCTATTCGGGCAACCGGATTGCTTCCGACCTGACTCAGACCATGATTTCGTGGGGAGTTTCTACCACTTACGCCGCTGCGCTGGCTCAGGGTGTCATCGTTGTAATAGTAACTTACCTGACGATTATTTTTGGTGAGCTTGTGCCGAAGCGTGTCGGACTGAGCGTGGCCGAGAAGGCTGCCAAGGTGGTGGCACGTCCTATGAAGGTACTTGCTTCTATTGCCTTGCCGTTCGTATGGCTGCTTTCCAAGAGTACGGAACTTATTTTCAACTTGCTGAATATCAAGGAAACCGATAATAAGGTGACCGAAGAAGAAATCAAGTCTATCATCGAGGAAGGAACCGAAGAAGGAGAGGTTCAGCCTGTAGAAAAAGACATCATGCAGCGCGTGTTCCTGCTGGGCGACCTGAAGGTAAGCTCTATCATGACGCACAAGAGTGACATTGTATGGCTGGATATGGACATGACTGCCGATGAAGTGAGAGCGGTGGTAAACGAAAACTTGTTCGAGTTTTATCCGATAGCCGACGGTGACCTGGATCATGTGAAGGGGATCGTCAACCTGAAGGATCTGGTGGTACACTTGTCGAAACCCGACTTCAAGCTGGCTTCGCTGATTCATGAGCCTGCTTATTTCCACGAGAGCATGAATGTGTATAAGGTACTCGAACAGATGAAAATACAGAAAATCAGTCGCGGACTGGTTTGCGACGAGTTTGGCGTATGTACGGGTATCATTACTTTGCGTGATATTCTGGAAGGTCTGGTAGGTAACGTCGACGATCCGGGTGAGGAACCCGATATCATCAAGCGGGTGAACAAGGAAGGCTGGCTGGTAGACGGACAGTGTTCGCTGTACGATTTTCTTTGTTACTTTAACCGCAGCGATTTATTCGAGTCTTCGGAATACCATACCTTAGGAGGCTTGATTCTGAAAGAATTGCAGCATATTCCTACCAGCGGTGAAACGCTCGACTGGAACGGCTTCAGTTTTGAAGTCGTCGACATGGACGGAGCACGTATCGACAAGGTACTTGTTACCATGCCGGTGGCTGAAGACAATGGCGATGAAGAAGCCTGATTTTATAATAGTTAGATAACAAACGGATGATGAAGCGGAAGTTAAAATCGTATTTTTTGCTGGTAATCTGCATGCTGATGCTGGTTGCTCAGGTACTTCCGCACCATCATCATTCGGAAATATTCTGCTTGTCGTCCGATCTGGTTTCGTACGATGGCACAGAAACATGCAGCGGCAACATGCATCATAGCGGTGATGCCGACCGCCATTCGTGTGGCAGTGGTTGTGTGACGCATTTTCAGTGCAGTACGCCCGACCAGCATCTGTCCGACATAGCTCCTGATTATTCTTTTTATTCCATACTTTATCCGTTAATTCCGGTACTGCACGTACTGGATTTGCCGGCCGATGATGCCGATGCCGACTGGGCACAGTATGTAGAAAGTCTGCATGCGCACTATTTTGTCCGGGTAGCAGGACTGCGCGCTCCTCCCGCTTCTGTAATTCGTGTATAAAAGACTGCAATCTGGTTGCAGCGTGATATCCGTACCTTTGTGGTGCGGACAGCTAAATCATTGTGTTTAATACATAAATTACATTCAAATGAAGCATTATATATGGATGGGAGCTCTGGCTGCATGTATGCTGGGCTCTTGTGGCGGTCATGACGAACATGACCATGAAGCGGAGGCTGAGGCGAAGGAAGCACACGCAGCTCATTCCGATGAAATTATTCTTACTCCGGAAAAGGCGAAGGCTGCCGGAGTGAAGGTGGAAGAAGTACAGCCCGGTACGTTCCGGAGCGTGATTGCTACCAGCGGACAGATTCTGGCGGCTCAGGGAGATGAGGCTACCGTTGTAGCTGGTGTGTCGGGGGTAGTGACTTTTACCCGCCCGCTGACCGAGGGAATGCAGGTAGGTGCCGGTACGGCACTGCTGACGGTTTCTTCGCAGCATATTCAGGAAGGAGATGCTGTGAAACGTGCCCATATCGCCTATGAAACGGCCAAGCGTGAATACGAACGTGCTGCCAAGCTGGTGGACAAGCAGATTGTTTCGCAGAAAGATTTCAGTCTGCTGAAAGAGAATTATGAAAATGCCCGTATCGCTTACGAAGCTCTTTCGCCCAGCAAGGACGGCAAGGGAGTATCGGTCAAGTCGCCGATAGGAGGATACGTCAAGTCGTGTCTGGTAAAGGAAGGCGACTACGTAACCGTGGGACAGCCTTTGCTGACCGTTACTCAGACACGCCGCCTGCAACTGAAGGCTGAGGTGTCCGAGCGTTATTATGCCGAACTGAAATCGATTGTTTCGGCCAATTTCACCACTCCTTACGATAACAAGGTTTACCGGCTGGACGACCTGAAAGGCCGTCTGCTGTCGTACGGTAAATCGTCGGGTGACGCATCGTTCTATATTCCCGTAACTTTCGAATTTGACAACCGTGGCGACATGCTGGCAGGCTCTTTCGTCGAAGTCTATCTCTTGTCGGGAGAACGGCAGGGAGTCATCAGTCTGCCTGTTTCAGCAATTACCGAAGAACAGGGACTGAACTTCGTATACCTTCAGGTAGATGCCGAAGGATACAAGAAGCAGGAAGTAAAACTCGGCATGAGCGACGGTGCCCGCGTAGAAATCCTTTCAGGCCTGAAGGGAGGCGAGAAGGTCGTTACCGCCGGAGCCATGCACGTGAAACTGGCTGCTGCCAGCAATGCGATTCCTGCACACACCCACAACCATTGATGTGCGGGTAGTATTTATCAGATACGGATATCATTTATTAGAGTATTATGCTGAATAAAATCATACATTTTTCATTGCAGAACCGCTTGCTGGTTCTGGTCGCTTCGGTCTTGCTGCTGATAGGAGGTACCTATACGGCGTTTCATACCGAAGTGGATGTGTTTCCCGATCTGAACGCTCCTACCGTGGTGGTGATGACAGAAGCGGGAGGCATGGCTGCCGAGGAGGTGGAGCAGTTGGTTACCTTCCCGATTGAAACAGCCGTAAACGGTGCCACGGGAGTACGCCGCGTGCGTTCGTCGTCTACAACGGGTTTCTCCGTGGTGTGGGTAGAGTTCGACTGGGGTACTGACATTTACCTGGCGCGTCAGATTGTTTCCGAGAAACTGGCAGCGGTAGGAGAGTCACTTCCCGACAATGTGGGCAATCCTACCCTTGGCCCTCAGTCGTCTATTTTGGGGGAACTGCTGATAGTAGGACTGACAGCCGACAGCACTTCCATGCTCGACTTGCGTACCCTTGCCGACTGGACCATCCGTCCGCGCCTGCTGTCTACCGGAGGTGTGGCACAGGTTGCCGTGCTGGGAGGTGACATTAAGGAATATCAGATATTGCTGCATCCCGAACGCATGAAGCACTACGGTGTGACACTGGGTGAAGTGATGGCAGTAACCCGTGGCATGAACCAGAATACCAACGGTGGAGTAATTTATGAATACGGCAACGAATACATCGTGCGTGGAGTGGTTTCTACCGACGACGTACGCCAGATGGCGCGTGCAGTAGTCAAGACAGTCGACGGTGCTCCGGTGACGCTGGAAGACATAGCCGACGTACGTGTGGGAGCTCAGCAGCCTAAGCTGGGACTGGCTTCGGAAAAGGGCAAGCCCGCCGTACTGATCACCGTCACCAAACAGCCCAATACAGGAACCATCGAACTGACCGAGAAACTGGAGGCAGCATTGAAGGACTTACAGAAGAATCTTCCTGCCGATGTAAAGGTTTCTACCGACATCTTCCGTCAGTCGCGTTTCATCGAAAGCTCTATCGGCAACGTACAGGAATCTCTTTACGAGGGAGCCATCTTCGTGGTCATCGTACTCTTCTTGTTCCTTGCCAATACACGAACCACTATCATTTCACTGGTAACCCTTCCGTTGTCGCTGGTTATTGCAATTCTGGTACTGCACTATATGGGACTCAGCATCAACACCATGAGCTTGGGAGGTATGGCCATTGCCATCGGTTCGCTGGTAGACGATGCCATTGTCGATGTGGAGAACGTATGGAAGCATCTGCGTGAGAACCGCATGCTCCCCGTCGGCGAACGCAAGCCTGTGCTGGATGTGGTATTCCATGCTTCACGCGAGGTACGTATGCCTATCCTCAACTCAACCCTGATTATTGTGGTGAGCTTCGTGCCTCTGTTTTTCCTGAGCGGTATGGAAGGCCGAATGCTGGTTCCGCTGGGTATCGCGTTCATCGTGTCACTGTTTGCTTCGACCGTTGTCGCCCTGACACTCACTCCTGTACTGTGCAGCTATCTGCTGGGAGGAGATTTCAAGAAAGACGGACTGCCGAAAGAAGCTTTTGTAGCCGTATGGCTGAAAAAACATTATGAGCGTGGACTGCTTTGGGCACTGGGGCATAAGAAAACGGTGTTAGGAGGTACCATCGCTTTGTTTGTGGTGGCACTGGGAGCGTTCTTTACCTTGGGACACAGCTTCTTGCCGTCCTTCAACGAAGGTTCGTTTACCATCAATGTAAGTTCGCTTCCGGGTATTTCACTGGAGGAATCCGATAAGATTGGTCGTCAGGCAGAGGAACTGCTGCTTACCATTCCCGAGATAAAGACCGTAGCCCGCAAGACCGGACGTGCCGAACTCGACGAACATGCACTGGGGGTAAACGTATCCGAGATAGAAGCTCCGTTCGAGCTGGATGGCCGCTCACACGAAGAGGTGCTGGAAGACGTACGCCGTAAATTGTCGGTACTGACCGGAGCCAACATCGAAATCGGACAACCTATCAGTCACCGTATCGATGCCATGCTGAGTGGTACGCAGGCAAGCATCGCCATTAAGCTCTTCGGCGACGATCTGAACAAGATGTTCTCTCTGGGTAACCAGATAAAGGATGCGATACGGGATGTGGAAGGCATTGCCGACCTGAACGTGGAGCAGCAGGTAGAGCGTCCGGAACTGAAGATTGTGCCTCGCCGCGAGATGCTTGCCAAGTATGGCATTTCACTGGCACAGTTCAATGAGTTTGTAACGGTGAACATGGCGGGTGAAGTGGTTTCTCAGGTATACGAGAATGGAAAATCGTTCAACCTCGTGGTGCGTGCGGCAGAAGACAACCGTGGCTCGATGGAACGCATCAAAGACCTGATGATAGACGATGCCCAGGGACGCAAGATACCGCTGAGCTATGTAGCACGTGTGGAATCGTCCATGGGACCGAATGCCATCAACCGTGAGAACGTTAAGCGTAAGATTGTCATTTCGGCCAATACCAGCGGACGCGACCTGCGCAGTGTGGTAAACGATATTCAGGCACGGGTGAACGAAAAGATACAGCTACCCGAAGGCTATCACATCGAATACGGCGGACAGTTTGAAAGCGAGCAGGCCGCCAGCCGTACCTTGCTGCTTACTTCGCTGATGAGTATCGTGGTCATCTTCCTGCTGCTGTATGTACAGTTCCGCAACGCCTCGCAGAGTGGCGTGATTCTCTTGAACCTGCCGCTTGCCCTGATAGGTGGTGTCTTCGCCCTGCTGTTTACCACGGGTGAAGTCAGCATTCCAGCCATCATCGGATTTATTTCGCTGTTCGGTATCGCTACCCGTAACGGTATGCTGCTGATCAGCCATTACAATACCTTGCGCGACGAGCAGGGCATGGGAGTACGTGAAAGCATTATCCACGGTTCACTCGACCGTCTGAACCCGATTCTGATGACCGCCTTATCATCTGCTCTGGCCTTGATACCGCTTGCCTTGCGCGGCGATCTGCCCGGCAACGAAATCCAAAGCCCGATGGCAAAGGTTATCTTGGGAGGTCTGCTTACCTCTACCTTCCTGAATGCATTCATCATTCCGATCGTATACGAACTGATGAACCGCAAGAAGTCAGATGCTAATAAACAGTAATTATGAAACATACCTATATCACATTGGCCGCATGCCTGTTCTTTACGGCAGGTATGCAGGCACAGGGCATCGACGAGGTGCTCCGTCAGATAGAACAGAATAATAAAGAATTGCAGGCACAGCAGCAGGCTACTCGTGCTGCCCAGCTGGAAGTCCAGACACAGAACAATCTGGAAGACCCGTCGGTGGAATACAGTCCGTTTTATACCAAGGGTATCACCGGCATGTCAAGTTCGGAACTGGTTGTGACACAAGGATTCGACTTCCCTACCTTGTATGCAGCACGCAGCCGTTCGGGAAAGTTGCAGCGTGAAGCCCTTCACCGTCAGTATGAGGCTACCCGTCGCAGTATACTGCTGAATGCAAAGAATCTCTGCCTCGACCTTGTGATGCTGAACAAACAGCAAGGTCTGCTGGAGGAACGGAAAAAGAATGCCGACGAACTACTTGCCTTGTTCGAAAAACGACTGGAAGAAGGGGATGCCGGCATACTGGAAGTCAATAAAATCAAGATGGAGCGGATGAGTGTGCAGACAGAAGTTTCACAGAACAATGCGGCTCATCGTACCGCCTTGCAGCAGTTGCTTGCCATGAACGGCAATCTTCCGGTGGACTTTACCTCACGCGATTATCCGCAGGTGGAAGCACTGAAGGACTATAACTCCCTGTACGACGAGGTAATGGCTACCGATGCTACGCTGCTGGCTGCTGATGCCGCTGCGCGTGCTGCCGAGAAGAACATCAGTGTAAGTCGTCAGAGCTGGTTGCCGAAGCTGGAAATAGGCTATCGTCGCAACACCTCACTCGATGAAAAGAGCAACGGTTTCCTTATCGGGGGAAGTTTGCCTATTTTTTCGAACCGGAAGAAGCACCAGATAGCCCGTGCACAAGCTATCAGCGCTCAGTATCAGTTGGATAATGCCCGCTTGCAGGCAGAAGCTCAGGTG
>HF993271.1 GCA_000436795.1 Bacteroides sp. CAG:1076 | reverse complement strand
GAGTGCCCGCTCCCTACGTTTGGCGAGATTATCTCACATACATAGAAAAAAAATATAAACAAAAAATTATAAAGGTAAATTTCAGAGATAAATCGCGTATTGGGTGGAATGGACATATTGAATCATTTATATTCCAAAATGGAAGTAAAAAGGAATTTAACGCTTATAGAATACTTTTTTATCAACACCTAATGTTGCGCCCATCATGTGGAAAATGCCATTATACTAATTTCAATCGTCCATCAGATTTTACCATAGCTGATTACTGGGGGTGGGAAAAATTATCTAAAACATTTAATGCTGACAATAAAGGCTGTTCATTAATTATTATAAATACCTCAAAAGGTCAATACTTATTCGATAAAAGCAAGAATAGACTAAACTTAATCAAGACAACTAAAGAATTATGTATTCAACCTAATTTAATAAAACCTTCATCCATAGATCCTAAATCTGTTATCTTCGAGGAAAAATATATCAAATACGGTTTTAAAGGTATTAAAACATACACAAATATCGGTTTAATCAATAAGCTAAAAATATTTTTATATAAGATTAAAAAGAAAATAGAGAAAATAATTCTTAATAAAAGAAATTTTAACCTATTCTCAAATTAAAGATTGTCTATTCCAAGCATATACATTTCAAAAATATAGTAAATTCATTCTTTATTATGAACGAACTTATACATAAAAAAAAATATTGGATATTACTTTTTTTAGTTAGCTTTAATTTCTTTTCTTTTATCTATATACCAATTCCAATAAACTTCTCAAAAGTTATAATATGTATAATAGGTTTTATTGGTTTATTTTACGCTGTAAAAAGAAAAATACCGGCTAAAACTGGTTTTATAATATCTTTTATCTTCCTCATATTATCTTGTCTATCATCTTATTTTTATAGAAACCAAAATATCATAAATACTTTCTTTGCCTCCTATATTATCGTAGGTTTTTTATGGTATTTCTATTTTTATAAATGTAAACTACAAATCAACGTAGCTGAACAAACTATAGCATGGTTGGCCATTGTTTACTCAATAAGTTATATAATTCAATACTCAATATATCCAACTTTACTCTTTGATTTACCAACCGAATATTATACCAATTTGAAGAATTCAAGACTACGCATAGATGGATCTATTTTAGGAAGTTTAGGCTATTTCTTTTTCTTATGTAAAGGTTTAACTACTCAAAAAAAACGAATAAACTTTATCTTTGCATTTATTTGCTTTTTAGTTATCTTCCTCATGGGATTCAGAACTATGATTCTTAGTTCTATCATTGCAACCTTTTTTATGATTATATATATATATAAGATTTCAACCAAATCTATATATGTACTCTTATGTCTTTTTATAGCCTCATTAATTATAATAAATACAGATTATGGACAAGTTATTATAGAAGGCATGATAGAACGCCAACAATCCGATAATTTTTCAAATGAAGATTACGTTAGATACATTGGATTGAACTATTATGTAAATGAACATTTTAATACTACTATAGAAATGTTACTTGGGAGTGGTATGCCATACCATAATTCTCCTATAGAGAAATTAAATGCCATACTAGAAGAAACAGGTATAAGGTGGAATGACTGGGGAATAATGGGTTTATCTTTCAATGTAGGTATAATAACAATTGGAGCTATTATAATAGTTCTCATTAAAATGATGATAAAAAGAATTGATAAAAAATACATATATTTAAATTGTTGGCTTTTATATATCCTACTATGTTCTATATTAACCGCAGAATTTATTAGACATGGACATACACTTATTATAGCATTAGTACTATATATGATTTCTATTTTACCAAAACAAATAAAAATTAAATCAAGATGAGAATAGCTATACTAACATTTCATAACACAAACAATTATGGTGCAATGCTTCAGGCTTATGCCTTATCGCAATATTTTATAAAGGAAGGAAATGCAGTATATATAGTTGACTATAATCCAATGTTTCTGATTAAAAAAAAATATTTGAAAACAAGCGTTATTACGGCATTAAAGCAATTCGTGAAATACATTATATTACATAATGTCAAAAAGAAAAAAGAATACTTATTTCATAGATTTTCTAAAGAACATTTTAATCTAATACCAATACAAGACATAAACTCTGTTGACAAAATCTTTATAGGTAGTGATCAGGTTCTATGTACCCAATTAACCAATTTTGACAATATATATGCAGGGGCCGGTTTTGATAATAAAAAAACAGCTTTTTATGCAGCAAGTTGCGGAAATATTTCCAATATCAACCAAGAAACAATAGATTATTACAAAAACAACCTCTATCGATTTAAAAATATATCTATTAGAGAAAAGAAGTCATGTGATTACATATCAAAATTACTAAATAAAGATTGTGAGCATGTTTTAGATCCTACATTACTAATAAGTAATGACGTATTTCAATCTATACACAAATTACCCGACATAAAAGATTATATTCTTGTATATGACGCAGTTAAACCTGAAATCTATGATTTTGCAAAATCAATGGCTCTTAAAGAAAAACGTAAATTAATCGCTATATCTTGCGATATAGCAATTCATAATCGTAAAAACTTAATTCAGGCTGCATCAATAGAAGAATTTTTAGGATATTTTGCTAATGCTCATATGGTTATTTCCAGTTCTTTCCACGGTTGTGCTATAGCTATATCATATAAAAAAAAATTAGTATGTGTCAATACAGGACAATTATCTAATCGTTCACTTGAATTACTAAAATTATTAGGTATAGAGAAAAACTTTTATACAATAGGGAGTAACGAAGCTATAAATGCAACTATAAACTATAATCTCGTCTATAACAAACTTGAAAAATATCAAGAACGATCTAAAAAATTCATAGAAAAATGCTTAAAAGAATAGCTATAATAATAGGAAAGCAATTTCCCATTCCTCCCGTTAATGGAGGTGCTATAGAACAATTACTTTATAATCTTATAAAGGAAAATGAACTGCATGATGATTTCAAATTAATAGTATACTCACCATATAATAAAGAGGCAGAATCAATTTCTTTATCATTAAAAAATAGTAAAATTATATATATAAAGACTGATAAATTCCATGCAAGAGTAAAGGATATTATTGGAGGAGTCATAAATAGAATTTGCAAAAGGTTTTATTATTTTGGAAATACATATATAAACAAAATTTCAAAAGACCTTAAAAATTATTCTCCTGATATAATAATTGTACCTAATATAGCTATATATACAATAAAACTCAAAAAAAAATTTCCCACCGTCCCAATAATATTACACTATCATAATATTCCTAAGCCATTACCTACAAACTTTCTAAATAGAAAAGTTTTACTAAGCATAAATCATTTTTGGGGAATTAGTAAATTTATCTGTAATGAAATTAATAAATATGGTAATAAGTATGGAATCCCAACAAATTCATCAATTTTTTACAATTGTTTTGATTCCAATGACCCTCTTTATGACACACCAATTACTGAAGTTCAAAAAAAAATTATTGCCCATAAATATAAACTAAACCTTAATAATAAATTCATAATTTATGCAGGACGAGTTCAACCCTATAAAGGTGTTAAGGAACTAATTGAAGCATTTATTGCAACTTCACTTTCAAATTATAATTTAATAATAGCTGGAAGTTCGTTTTTTAAAGGTAGTAAAGATGACAATTACATGATATCAATCAAAGAACTTTGTAAAAATAACAACAATATTATATTCACAGGATACATTAAACACTCTGAATTGCTTCTTTTATATCATTTATCAAATTTTGCAGTTATCCCGTCACTTTGGGAAGAGCCATTTGCACTTACATGCTTGGAGCCCATGGCTTGTGCAAAACCTGTGATAATCAGCGATTCTGGAGGCATGATCGAAGTACCAGACAAAGAATCCAGCATTATAGTAAAAAGAAATGCTGACTTCATTCCAAATTTAACTTTGGCAATTAATAAATTAGCTAAAGATGAAAAATTATGTATCAAAATGGGAAAAGCCGCATATAACAGAAGTAGATTATTCACATCTGATATTTACTATAAACAATTCAAGAATCTTATAAATAACGAATAATTGCTTAAGTGTAGTAAGCATCCAATTTTGACGTATTGCCTCAAAGAATAAAAAATATGACC
>HF993270.1 GCA_000436795.1 Bacteroides sp. CAG:1076 | reverse complement strand
CCTGCAACACCAGCTGTATCCAATGTACCACGAACGATGTGATAACGTACACCCGGAAGGTCCTTTACACGACCACCACGTACCAATACGATTGAGTGTTCCTGCAAGTTGTGGCCTTCACCCGGAATATAAGAGTTTACTTCCTTAGAGTTTGTCAGACGCACACGAGCTACTTTACGCATTGCTGAGTTCGGTTTCTTCGGAGTCGTAGTATAAACACGAACACAAACGCCACGTCTCTGAGGACATGAATCCAGTGCTGGTGATTTACTCTTGTCTACCAAAACCGCTCTTCCTTTTCTTACTAACTGTTGAATAGTAGGCATTTTGTTTTGATTTTAATTATTATATATATTGTTTATTGTTTTCCAATCCTTGTCGAAACTATACATTTCGGGCTGCAAAATTACAAATAACTTTTTAATAGACAAACTGTTTTAAAATAAAAAAAGCCCATTCCCTTGAAAAAAGCAGGAAATGGGCCTTAAAATGACTTTTTTATATTTTTTTAAGCTTCTCCTTTGAAATCACTCAATGGTGGAACGAATGTTTTACTACCATTATTTTGTTCTTCTGGCATACGTATCTGTCCGAAGTTGCGTTCATATTTTGCCACATTATCTTGTAAAGCAAACATTAAACGTTTAGCATGTTCTGGAGTCATCACAATACGTGACTGTACACCAGCCTTTGGCAATCCCGGCATAATACGCACAAAATCCAATATAAACTCAGAAGTAGAATGAGTAATTATAGCAAGATTAGCATAAGTACCTTGAGCGACCTCTTCCTTCAACTCTATCTGGAGCTGATTATTTTTGTTTTCGTTTTCCATAATGACTAAAATTTAATATTAAGTATTTACTTTTTTCATATTAGCTCTACAAATGTAGGGAAAAAGTTGAATCATCCGCATTTTAAGATAGAAAATTAAACGATGTATTCAATTTTTTACCCCTACTCCACCTACAAGAAATAAGAAAACCACTTCGTCAAAGATAAAAACTTCGACAAAGTGGTTTTAATATAAATATAGACTATTGCAATTATTCTACTTCACTATAGTCAAGTACATTCTTTCGATTAGCCAAGATACGATCGTACTCTTCTTTTGAACCAACGATAATCTTTTCAAATTCACGCTGACCTGTACCAGCAGGAATCAAATGACCACAGATCACGTTTTCCTTCATACCTTCCAGCTTATCTACCTTACCATTAATAGCAGCTTCATTCAAGACCTTAGTTGTTTCCTGGAATGATGCAGCCGACATAAAGCTTGATGTCTGCAATGCAGCACGTGTGATACCTTGTAATATCTGAGTAGATGTTGCAGGTACTGCATCGCGTACTTCAACAGGCTTCAAGTCTCGACGTTTCAACATACTGTTTTCATCACGCAACTTACGAGCTGTAACAATCTGTCCTGGCTGCAAGTTCTGAGAGTCACCAGCATCAACAACAACTTTCTTACCCCAGATACGGTCATTTTCTTCATTGAATTCCAAACGGTCAACAACCTGCTGTTCCAAGAAGCGTGTATCACCCGGCTCATCAATCTGAACTTTACGCATCATCTGACGGACGATAATTTCAAAATGCTTATCGTTAATCTTAACACCCTGCAGACGGTATACATCCTGAATTTCGTTCACAATATATTCCTGAACTGCTGTAGGACCTTTAATAGCCAAGATATCAGCAGGAGTGATAGCACCATCCGACAGCGGAGTTCCGGCACGTACATAGTCGTTTTCCTGAACAAGGATCTGCTTTGACAGAGCTACAAGATACTTCTTCACATCACCAGTCTTAGACGTAACGATAATCTCACGGTTACCACGTTTAATCTTACCCATCGTAACCTCTCCATCAATTTCTGATACAACAGCAGGATTAGACGGATTACGCGCTTCGAACAACTCTGTTACACGAGGAAGACCACCGGTAATATCACCAGCCTTACCTACAGCACGCGGAATCTTAACCAAGATATCACCAGCCTTAACCACTTGTTTATCTTCTACAACAACGTGACCACCTACCGGTAAGTTATATGTACGGATAATTCCACCATTCTCATCTAAGATATGTAATGAAGGAATCTTTGTCTTATCCTTAGACTCTGTAATAATGATTTCACGCAAACCAGTTGCTTCATCGGACTCTACCTTATATGTTACATTTTCAATAACCGATTCAAAATCGATCTTACCAGCAGCTTCTGTAACAATAACGGCATTGAACGGGTCCCACTTAGCAATCAGCTTACCTTTCTCAACGACTTCACCATCTGATGCATACAGTTTAGAACCATAAGGAACGTTATGTGTTGACAAGATAATACCTGTATTAACATCCACGAAACGAACTTCAGCCAAACGGCCAACAACGATCTTAACTGCCTCACCTGTTTCTTCAACAGCGTCTACTGTACGCAATTCTTCA
>HF993269.1 GCA_000436795.1 Bacteroides sp. CAG:1076 | reverse complement strand
GCCAGAGCCGCTTAGGCTTGGCGAATTTTTAACGAACTATTGATTATAGTATTTTAAAGCGTAGAAACAACCATTATCTAAATAAAAAGACAGATGAGAGAAGAGGACAAATTAATGACCGAATATGGTCGGGTTTCAGAGAAAAGGCCCTATAATCTTCGGGAGAGGAAGATAAAGGATGCGCCTTACCGTAACATGATCCGCGCCGAGCTTGCGGATGAATTGTATGATAAAATTATGAACATTATTGTTCTTCAAAAGAAGTACAAGGATCCTAATTACTCGGCAAAAGACCTTGCGAAAGAGCTTAAAACTAACACCCGTTACTTGTCGGCTGTCATCAATTCCCGTTTCGGAATGAACTATTCATGCCTGGTAAATGAGTATCGGATTAAAGACGCTTTACACATGCTGATAGACAAGCGTTACGCAGAGAAAAATGTGGAAGAAATCAGTACGATGGTAGGTTTTGCTAATCGACAATCGTTCTATGCTGCATTTTACAAGAATGTAGGTGAGACACCGAATAATTATAGAAGGCGAAAGCTGGAAAACAATAGATAACAACTAGAACAAACGAAGACTTAGCAATAATAAAATAACGGGATGTCATTCCAGACGGAAGAAAGGGGTACAGGCAAGGCTTTTTTCTGACTACTCTTTCTTTGCGCTTGGAATGACATTTAGTTTAAGGCTTTTTTATTAGATAATGGATGTTTATATATAAAGAAAAAAGAGATATGTCAGAAAATTCGTTTTCATACACTGTAGAACAGTTTGCCGATTTGCAGATAT
>HF993268.1 GCA_000436795.1 Bacteroides sp. CAG:1076 | reverse complement strand
ATTAAGAGTCAGTTGCTCTACCAACTGAGCTAAGAGTGCATTTCCTTTCGTTTGCGGGTGCAAAAATATAACCTTTATTTGAATTGACCAAATAAAATGCAGGTAAATCTTACATTTTTCCTGCATTTTATTTTTACTATTTTCATAAAACGTTGTTATACAAGCTTATACTCATCTTCATAATAAAGGTACTGCAATGCACTTTGTTTGTATTCGAACAGTTCTTCGGGGCGGAAAAAGCGATTAACCTCTTCGGTTGCCGTCTTGGGAGAGTCGGACGTATGGATAATGTTTTCCTGAGAACTTACACAATAATCCCCACGAATGGTACCGGGAATAGCTACACGACCGTTTGTTGCCCCTGTCATCGAACGCACAATCTGTACGGCATCTACTCCCTCGTAACAGCATACTACTACCGGAGATGCCATCATGGAATCTTTTACACGCTGGAAAAAAGGCTTTCCTGCCAGATGGGCATAGTGTTCGTTCAGTAAATCGTCGGTAAGCTGCATCATTTTCATTCCTGCCAGCCGGAGGCCCTTGCGCTCGAAACGGCTGGTAATTTCGCCGATCAAGCCACGCTGTACGGCAGATGGTTTTAATATAACCAATGTTTTTTCAAGACTCATAGTGTTTTTCCTTTTTTAAGTTTAACGGTTTCAAAGATAAATCTTTCTGTAGGAAAACAAAAATTTTGAGAAGAAAAAAGCCTTCGTGCACGATTTCTGTCGCATTTACCGGCCGCCTTACACCCTCTTTTCAGAATCGTATCTGCATGTTTCGCCGAAAACGTCTCGACGTTTTTTTAAAATTTGTACAAAAAATAAAATCTTTTGTACAAATTTTCCAGCATTCATGCCGACGAAAGATCCGTTGCTCCGGCACAAGCTTCGGGAAACATCACAGCACAGATTTTCAACGACAGCCGGATGCGTTCAGACACGTGCAGAGCTCCTTCTCCAGCCTGCTCCGTACCTCGGAGAGATCGACCTCATGCCCCACTTCCCGGGCGATGGACGTTACTCCCTTATCTATAAACCCGCAAGGATGGATGTAACCGAAATAGCGCAAATCGGTATTCACATTCAGGGCAAGTCCGTGCATCGTCACGAAATGACTGCTCCGCACGCCTATCGCACAAATCTTGCGTTCGTCTTTTGTTCCTGCGGCAAGCCACACGCCGGTAGCTCCGGCTACCCTCCCCGTCTCTATGCCATACGAAGCACATACGCGGATGACGGCTTCTTCCAGTGCATGAATGTAGTCTTTCAGTCCCAGATGAAAATCTTCAAGATTCAGTATCGGATAACAGACAAGCTGTCCCGGTCCGTGATAGGTAATATCTCCTCCACGGTCGATATGATACAATTCCGCACCAATCTGCTTCAACTGTTCTTCGCGCAGCAGCATGTTCGTTTCCTTGCCGTGGCGTCCCAGTGTATAGACATGCGGATGTTCACAAAAAATCAAGCGGTTCTCGTAACTGTCGCCACAGGCACGTGCACGCACCAGTTCGTTGAACAATTCAGTCTGACGATCCCACGCTTCACGGTAAGGGACCATACCCCAATATTCTGTTTTCATAGATAGTATTTAAAATGAATTTCTTTGCTTTTATACAAACTTACACATTTTTTGGTTCGGCTCTACGGCTCTTCTGCAAATCTTTATCAAAATGACAGAAAGAACTTTTCTTTTCTCGTGCTTTATTCAAGAACTTGTGCTATATTTGTCGTATCGGAAGATTAAAATCACCATACTAAAAAATAGTATCATGAAGTCAACAAACATTTTATTTCCGTCGCTGGTATTAGGCATTGCAGGCGGATTTGTTTTTTCGGGCTGTGTAGAACAGAAACAGTCGCCGACCGCCGAGATTGACACGCTGAAAAAGGATACAACGGTATATCTGCAAGCCGGAAAGGAAACCCCGTCGTGCAAAATCAGCATCAGTTATGCTTATCTGAAACCTGCTTCGGACAAAGACTCCGTTTCCCTGCTTATTAATTCGGAAATACAGAAAGAGGCTTTCGGGCAACAGTATGCCGCTCTCTCTCCCGAGGCTTTTGTAACGACGCTGACAAACGATTTCATCCAGAACTACCATACGGATGTGAAGGATCTGTTCGAAGCCGACATGCACAACGGCATGAAGGCGGAAGATGTTCCGGCTTGGTATAATTATGAATACCAGATAAGCACCACGCTGGAGGCCGGATTAGACAGTAGTGTATGGAATTATTCTGCTGTCAACTTCCAATATACGGGAGGTGCACATCCCAACACGTATGCCAAATACCTGAACTTCGACGCCAAGACAGGTAAAGTGCTTACTGCCGACGAGGTGTTCTCGAAGGAAGGTCATGCCAAAATCTGCTCGCTGATACTGAAAGAGCTTATCAAGGAAACCAACAAGAAGATGGAAACCGATACCATCACCAGTGTGGAAGGGCTTCAGTCGGTGGGCATCCTGCTGGATACGGATATCTATATTCCCGAGAACTTCCTGCTGGGCAAGGACGGTGTGACATTCTATTACAACCGTTATGAAATTGCTCCCTATTCGGCAGGCGACTTCAGTCTGACCGTTCCCTACGATGAAATTAGTGCTTATTTAAAATAATTGTTTCGCATACATGGATATTATTCTGAAATATTTTCCTGACTTAACTGATACGCAGAAAGAACAGTTTGCTGCTCTGTACGACTTATACACTGACTGGAACAGTAAAATCAACGTCATTTCGCGCAAGGATATCACTAACCTGTACGAACATCACGTGCTTCACTCGCTGGGCATTGCCAAGGTGATACAGTTCAAGCCGGGTACGAGTGTCATGGATCTGGGTACGGGAGGTGGCTTTCCGGGCATACCGCTTGCCATTCTTTTTCCCGATACGAAGTTCCATCTGGTAGACAGTATCGGAAAGAAAGTCAGGGTTGCTACCGAAATTGCCAACGCTATCGGACTGAAAAACGTTACTACCCGACACTGCCGTGCCGAGGAGGAAAAACAGTTGTTCGACTTTGTGGTGAGCCGTGCCGTCATGCCGCTTACCGACTTGCTGAAGATTATCCGCAAGAACATCAGCAGCGAACAGCATAACGCACTCCCCAACGGACTGATCTGCCTGAAGGGAGGAGAACTCGAAAGAGAGGTTATGCCGGTGAAGCATCAGACGATAGTGACTGACCTGAAGGATTTCTTCTCGGAAGAGTTCTTCGAAACCAAGAAAGTAGTATATGTCACTGTAAACAAGTAATAAAACACCTAAAATAAAATGAAGATAAAACGCTTTGAATTCAACATGTTTCCCGTCAACTGTTATGTCCTTTCCGACGAAACAGGGGAAGCTGCTATTATCGATGCCGGATGCTATTATCCGGAGGAGCAGCAGATGCTGAAAAAATACATCGACGAAAACAAGCTGACCGTAAAGCATCTGCTGAATACGCACCTGCATCTGGATCATGTTTTCGGCAATCCGTTCCTCTTGCGCGAATTCGGATTGAAGGCAGAGGCATGCCGCCAAGATGAATTTCTGCTGGAAAAGCTGGCAGACCAGTGCCGCATGTTCGGCTTCCGCCCCAATGAAGAGGCTGTGCCCTTAGGACATTATGTGGAAGACGGCGAAAAGATTCGTTTCGGAAACACCGAACTGGAGGCGATTCATGTGCCCGGCCATTCTCCCGGAGGCATGGTGTATTACTGCAAGGCAGACAATTGCCTGTTCAGCGGTGATGTCTTGTTCCAGGGCAGCGTAGGACGTGCGGATTTGGAAGGAGGCGACTTCGGCGAACTGATAGAGCATGTTTCCAGCCGCCTGCTGACTTTGCCCGACGAAACGGTTGTTTACCCGGGACACGGTGAGTCGACTACCATCGGAAAGGAAAAGATGGATAATCCGTTCTTTAAATAAAGGAACAAAATTCATTACCACGATTCGTCTGAAACGCGCCGACGTTTTTCCATAAACATCGGCACGTTTTCACACCAAAATACTTTTACCTTTATAATACCTTGAAATCATGAAAACAGATGTTTTTGCCAATCGCCATATTGGCATTACCGAAAATGATCTTCCCAAAATGCTGGAAAGAATAGGAGTAAAGACATTAGACGGACTGATTGATAAGACCATTCCTGAAAAAATCCGACTGAAGGCTCCACTGGATTTGCCTCCTGCCATGACAGAACGGGAATTTGCCGAACACATCAGTAAGCTGGCTTCGATGAACAAAATATATAAATCGTATATAGGCACAGGCTGGTACGACTCGATTACTCCGGCTGTGATTCAGCGTAATGTATTCGAAAATCCGGTATGGTATACTTCGTATACGCCTTATCAGACGGAAATCTCACAAGGACGACTGGAAGCGCTGCTTAATTTCCAGACGGTGGTAAGTGACCTGACTGCCATGCCGCTGGCCAACTGCTCGTTGCTGGACGAGGCGACTGCGGCTGCTGAAGCTGCAACGATGATGCATGGATTGAGAAGCCGGGCGCAACAGAAGGCGGGTGCCAATACGTTATTTGTCGATCAGGAAATATTCCCTCAGAATCTTGCCGTTATCCGTACCCGTGCCATTCCGCAAGGTATGGAAGTAAAGGTGGGTAATTACAAGGAACTGGAGTTCACG
>HF993267.1 GCA_000436795.1 Bacteroides sp. CAG:1076 | reverse complement strand
CCATGTTATGTCTGCATCAGAGATTCACTTGCGATGTTTCTCATTTGCGGGTGCAAAGGTAGGTATATTTTTTGAATGTGCAATACTTTGTCTCAAAAAATTTCACAAAAATCGAAAGAAATACGTTTTTTCCGAGTTTTATAGCCCGGAATATCTCCAAAAAACGTACTTTTGTAGTCTTATAAATATAAAGATATAAAGGAAAAACAGAAATGCCAACAGACAGACCGATTACACTTCAGGAACATGCCATGCGATTTGGTACTTTTATGGGAATATACTGGATTATCAAATTCATTTTTCTCCCCTTAGGGTTCAGTATTCCTTTCCTCCAGCTCTTGTTCGTGCTGCTTACTCTTTTTGTCCCGGTGTTAGGCTACATTTATGTACGCAAGTTCAGAAACACGTATTGCAACGGCGAACTGTCATTCTTCCGCGCGTTTCTTTTCACCTTGTACATGTACCTGTTTGCTACTCTTCTGGTAGCCGTGGCACACTATGTTTATTTCCGTTTTCTGGATCACGGCTTTCTGGCCAGTGCCTATCTGCAGCAGTTGGAGAACGTCAAATCGGCTGCACAAGGCGAAATGGTAACCTCCATCGATCAACTGATTCAGGCATTCGACACCATTTCATCGCTAACCCCACTGCAACTTACATTTCAATTGATTTTTCAAAATATATTTTACGGTATCCTGCTCGCCATACCTACCGGCCTGGTGGCAATGAAACAAAAAAAACAATTCTGACCTATGGATATATCAGTAATCGTACCTTTATATAATGAGGAAGAGTCTTTACCCGAACTGCATGCTTGGATAAAGAGAGTGATGGACGCAAACCATTTCAGCTACGAAATTATTTTCGTAAACGATGGCAGTACCGACGGTTCATGGAAAGTTATCGAATCGCTGAGCAAGGAGAACAAAGAAGTAAAAGGCGTAAAGTTCCGCCGGAACTACGGTAAGTCGCCGGCTTTGTTCTGTGGATTCGAACGGGCGGAAGGCGATGTGGTCATCACTATGGATGCCGACCTGCAGGATAGTCCGGATGAAATTCCGGGACTTTACTATATGATTACCGTCGACGGATACGACCTGGTTTCCGGATGGAAGCAGAAACGCTATGACCCGCTGTCGAAAACAATCCCGACCAAGCTGTTCAATGCTACGGCACGTGCCGTTTCGGGCATCCATAACCTGCACGACTTCAACTGCGGACTGAAGGCGTATCGGAAAGACGTGGTCAAGAATATCGAAGTTTACGGCGAAATGCACCGCTACATTCCTTACTTGGCAAAAAATGCCGGCTTTACCAAAATCGGCGAAAAGATCGTTCATCATCAGGCACGAAAATACGGAAAGACCAAATTCGGGCTGAACCGCTTCGTCAACGGCTACCTGGATTTGCTTACCCTGTGGTTTTTATCCACCTTCGGCGTCAAGCCGATGCACATTTTCGGCTTTCTGGGTTCCATCATGTTCATCTTGGGATTCATCGCTGTAGCCATCATCGGCATCAACAAGCTGTACGACCTGTACTCAGGCAATCCGTACAGACTGATTACAGACAGTCCGTATTTCTATCTTGCCCTGACAACCATGATTATCGGCACCCAGTTGTTCCTTGCCGGATTTATCGGAGAACTGATAGCCCGCAATGCTCCCGAGCGTAACAAATATCAAATAGAAAAAGAACTGTAACCATGAGAAAACTACCGGTCATATTAGGCTTGCTTTTGTTCTTATGCGTATTCTTCCCTGCCTGCGAGGTGGAGAATTGTCCGCCTAACTCCATGTCGTATGCACATTTCGCACTGGTAGACCAGAACGGACGGTCGTTCAACACATCAGACACCATAACCGTGGTAGGCCAGACGCTCGTCGGCATCGTTGTATACGATACACTTACGGACGGAAGCCTGCAGCCACGTACCGTCGACTCTCTGGTTTCGGACACCTTCATAAACAGAGAAGCTGGCGCCAGCAGTTTCAAGCTGCCGCTCAGTTACAATAACAGCACACGTTTCGTACTTAGCTACCGTAGTCTGGAGAACAGATTTTCCGGAACAGATACCATCAACATCAGTCACCGGAATATCCCCTACTTCATCAACCTTGACTGCGGGTCGATGATGTTTTACGAGGTTACCGGTGTAACAAGTACGCACCACCGCCTCGACTCACTGACTATAACCAACCCGAATATAGACAATAATGAAAAAGAAAATTTCAAAATATATTTCACTGTTATTGCTTCTGACGAGTAGTCTGCTGCTTCCAACTCCTGCACATGCACAGAAAAAGGACAAGGAAACACTGAAGGCAGAATACAAGGCTTCCCCGCTCTATCAGGGAACGTCCATCGGTATAGAAATAGCCGGCGCGGGCGGGTATCTGCTGGGAAGTGACATGCTGAGCAGCGAAATCATCCTTCAGACTAATCTGAAGAACCGCTTTCTGCCCGTTATCGAAGTGGGATATGGAAAAACGGATGTCATCAACGATGCCAACGATATGCACTATAAGACTTCGGCTCCTTATTTCCGCATCGGTATGGACTATAATGTGTTTTACCAGAAGCCTTACCTGCCGGGATACCTGTATGTGGGCTTGCGATACGGTATGAGCAGTTTCAGCTACGATGCCAGTGGTCCCGACATGACCGACCCGAATTACGGGGGACACATCACCATACCTTATGCCGACTTGGGCGAAAAGAGTAAGGCACAATGGCTGGAAGGCGTAGTAGGTATCAAAGTAAGAATATACAAGCGCTTCCACATGGGATGGGCTGTACGCTACAAGAAGCGCGTGAGCGTAGACAGCCACGAAAACTCCACACCGTGGTATGTGCCCGGATTCGGGAAAAATGGGGGAAGCAGTTTCAACCTGACGTATAATTTAATTTATAACTTACCTTTTTAAGCATAAATGACTACACTCGAAATATGGTTGCTTGCCGTCAGTCTGGCGATAGACTGTTTTACGGTTTCCGTTACAAGCGGTATCATACTGCGCCGCATACACTGGCAGACATTCCTGAAAATGGCTTTCTTCTTTGGATTCTTTCAAGCTCTGATGCCGCTCATCGGCTGGTTCGGAGCAAGCCGTTTCAACCACCTTATCGAATCGTACGACCACTGGATTGCGTTTGGCTTGCTGGCATTCCTCGGAATCCGCATGATACGCGAACATTTCAAGGACAGCGAAGAATGTAGTTTCGACCCCACCAGTCTGAAGGTGATTCTTACCATGGCGGTAGCTACCAGCATCGATGCACTGGCTGTAGGAATATCTTTTGCTTTCACCGGATTCAATGCCGTCGGTCAACTGTTCAGTCCGCTGCTTATCATTGGTTTCGCATCGTTTGTTCTTTCTATAGCCGGCAATCTGATCGGCATCTTCTTCGGGAAACGTTTCAATCTTCGTATGGAACTTTTCGGTGGTCTGGTATTGATTGGCATCGGCGTGAAAATCCTTATCGAACATCTTTTTCTTAACTCATAATAAAGACTTGCACCTATGACAAATAAAAACGTAAAATGGCAACTCCCGTTCCTGGCATTTCTGATTATCGGAACGGTTCTGATTCTCCGGAAACAAGCTCCTTACCAGACAGATGAAGGACTGGTATTCGGAACAATGTACAAGATAACCTACCAGTCGAAGGAGAACTTGAAAAAAGACATTGAAGCCGAATTGCAGAAAGTAGACAACTCGCTTTCTCCGTTCAACAAGCAGTCGGTCATCACACACATCAACAACAACGAAGACATGCAGGTAGACAGTATGTTTGCCTATGTTTTCCGCCTTGCGAAAACCGTTTCCAACGATACACATGGAGCATTCGACATCACTGTGGCCCCGCTGGTGAACGCATGGGGATTCGGATTCAAGAACGCAACGGGCATACAGCCGAATACAATAGACAGCATCCGCCAGTTTGTAGGTTTCCATAAAGTAGACCTGACAGACGGCAAAATTGTCAAAAAAGACCCTCGTGTCATGCTGGATTGCAGCGCTATTGCCAAAGGATTCGGAGTGGACTGTGTGGCACGCCTGCTCGACAGAAAAGGAGTCAAGAATTATATGATCAACATCGGAGGCGAACTGGTCATGAAAGGTGAGAACCAGAACATGGAAAGCTGGCGCATCGGTATCAACAAGCCGATAGACGACTCGCTCGCCGTAAACCAGGAGTTGCAGACGGTTCTCGAAATTACGAATGCCGGACTTGCCACTTCGGGCAATTACCGTAACTTCTACTACAAGGATGGCAAGAAATATGCACATACCATCGACCCGCGTACAGGCTATCCGGTACAGCATAACATTCTCTCGTCGACAGTCGTAGCAAAGGACTGCGCCACAGCCGATGCCTACGCCACTTCGTTCATGGTACTGGGACTGGACTCTGCCAAGGCTATCTGCAACGCACATCCGGAACTCGATGCGTATTTCATCTATGCACGCGAAGACGGCAAGATGGGTATTTACTTTACCGACGGCATGAAGAAATATTTAAGAAACTAAATACCTGAAAAAACATGAAAGAAACAAACGAAAAACCAACGGGACTGCCCGAAAATGCATTCCGTCCACTGAAACCGGGAGAACAGTATCACCCACTGATGTCGCCCGACAAAAATTATCCGGAGGTAAACCTCTGGTCGGTGTTATGGGGTATTGCCATGGCGATACTTTTTTCTGCCGCCTCAGCCTATCTGGGACTGAAAGTCGGTCAGGTGTTCGAAGCTGCCATCCCTATCGCCATCATTGCCGTAGGTGTTTCGAGTGCAGCCAAACGTAAAAGTGCATTAGGCGAGAATGTCATCATACAGTCTATCGGAGCATGCTCGGGTGTGATCGTAGCCGGAGCCATCTTTACCCTGCCTGCCTTGTATATCTTGCAGGACAAATATCCCGAAATGACAGTCGATTTCTTCCAGATGTTTGTCAGCTCACTGCTGGGAGGTATCTTGGGTATCTTGTTCCTCATCCCGTTCCGCAAATACTTTGTCAGCGAAAAACATGGAGAATATCCGTTCCCTGAAGCTACTGCCAGCACGCAGGTACTCGTTTCGGGCGAAAAGGGAGGAAGTCAGGCGAAACCGTTGCTCTTTGCCGGACTGATAGGTGGTCTGTACGACTTTATCGTGGCTACGTTCGGATGGTGGAACGAGAACTTTACAACCCGCGTCTGCGAATGGGGCGAAATGATTGCCGAAAAAGCAAAGCTCGTCGTTAAAATCAATACCGGAGCTGCCGTACTGGGACTGGGTTACATCGTGGGTCTGAAATATGCTGCCATTATCTGTGCCGGCTCACTTGCCGTATGGCTGATTATCGTGCCGGGCATCTCACTCATTTGGGGAGATCAGGTACTGAATGCATGGAATCCTGCCATCACCGAAACCGTAAGCAGCATGTCGCCCGAAGCAATCTTCTCTCAGTATGCTAAAAGTATCGGTATCGGAGGTATTGCTATGGCGGGTATTATTGGTATCGTACGTTCCTGGAGCATCATCAAAAGTGCCGTAAGCTTGGCAGCCAAGGAAATGGGCGGTAAGAAAGCGGAAGCCAATGTAGTGCGTACGCAGAAAGACCTTTCCATGAAAATCATCGCAATCGGTTCTATCATTACCATCATACTGGTGGCCTTGTTCTTCTACTTCGATGTAATGCAAGGCAACCTGCTGCATACCATCGTTGCTATTATTCTGGTAGCGGGTATCTCTTTCCTGTTTACTACCGTAGCAGCCAATGCCATTGCCATCGTAGGAACTAACCCGGTATCGGGTATGACGCTGATGACACTGATTCTGGCTTCAGTCGTGATGGTTGCTGTCGGCCTGAAAGGTGCGACCGGTATGGTAGCTTCACTGGTCATGGGAGGTGTGGTTTGTACCGCGCTGTCTATGGCAGGAGGTTTCATTACCGACTTGAAAATCGGTTACTGGCTGGGAAGTACGCCTGCCAAGCAGCAGACTTGGAAATTCTTGGGAACACTGGTTTCGGCCGCTACCGTAGGAGGTGTCATTATGATTCTAAACAAGACTTACGGATTCTCATCGGGTGCTCTGGCTGCTCCTCAGGCTACTGTGTGTTCCTCGTGGGGTCCGCGGCCTCCCCCTCAGGCTAAGGCGTGGCCTGCCGTTATCGACCCGCTGATGAACGGTGTGGCTGCTCCGTGGCTGCTGTATGGTATAGGAGCTGTACTGGCACTGGTACTGACTTATTTCAAGGTGCCGGCACTGGCTTTCGCACTGGGTATGTTTATCCCGCTGGAACTGAACCTGCCGCTTATCGTAGGTGGAGCTGTCAACTGGTACGTTACTACCCGCAGCAAAGATGAAGCCGTCAACACAGAACGTGGAGAAAAAGGAACGCTGCTTGCTTCCGGTTTCATTGCCGGCGGTGCCCTGATGGGAGTGGTCAGCGCGGCTATGCGCTTCGGAGGTATCAACCTCGTAAACGAGGCATGGCTCGAAAATCCGCTGAGTCAGGTGGTTTCGCTGGTAGCTTATGTACTGCTGATTGTATATCTGGTAAAAGCCAGCATGAACATCAAGAAATCTTAAGCCAAAGAGCACAGATTTATACATATTAATAATATTCACCCACAGATATCCTTTACATAACGGAAGTCTGTGGGTGTTTTGTTATCTTAAAAGAATTATGCTATCTTTGAACCTGCCAATCCAGAAGTCCTATAGGTATAGACCTGACTAACTTCAGATGTCTAACGGACAGGAAGAAGCCTACGGGCCTCATCCTGCAACAATAAAAGGAATTGAAGACGAATGGCGAAAAGAATATTCAACAACAAAATAAATCAATACACGTATGAAAAAACTATTTCTTTTGAGCATGGTCTTTCTGTCGGCCATACTCTCCGCTCAGAACCCGGTAGAAATTAAATTGTGGCCCAACGGAGCTCCCAACACAAACAACATGACCCAGCAGGTAGAAAACGGACCGCTCTACGTAGCAGAGCCTACCCTTACCGTTTATCCGGCAAAAAACAGCAACGGAATGGCTATCGTCGCCTGCCCGGGAGGCGGATATACTCACCTTGCCATGCAGCACGAAGGACACGATATGGCAAACTGGTTCAACAGCCAGGGTATCACGTATGCCGTTCTGACGTATCGCATGCCCAACGGAAACTATGAAGTTCCTCTGAGCGATGCACAACAGGCCCTGCGCATCATGCGCCAACATGCCGATGAATGGAATATCCGACAATTAGGTATCATGGGCTCCTCGGCAGGAGGACATCTTGCCAGCACGGCTGCCACTCACTTTACCGATGCGGCAACACGTCCCGACTTCCAGATTTTGTTCTACCCTGTCATCACCATGGACCCGACGTATACGCACATGGGCTCACACGACAACCTGCTGGGAAAAAATCCCTCTAAAGAACTCGAACAGAAATACTCCAACGAGCTGCAGGTTACTCCGCAAACCCCTCCGGCTTTTATCATGCACAGCAGTGACGACGGTGCAGTGCCGGTAGCCAACAGCGTGAACTATTACATGGCACTGGTAAAAAACAAAGTTTCTGCCAGCCTGCACACCTATCCTATCGGTGGCCACGGATGGGGATTCCGCGACTCGTTTACCTACAAACGCCAGTGGACAGGCGAACTGGAAAAATGGCTTCGAGAAATAAATAACAAATAATAACTACTTAACCTTTTGTAATACAAATAAAAATCGTACCTTTGCAGC
>HF993266.1 GCA_000436795.1 Bacteroides sp. CAG:1076 | reverse complement strand
AAGCGGCTTTCCCTATACTACACGTCAAAATTGGACGCTAACCGTTCGCTGACGGGTGAGCGCAAAAACTCGCGGCCCTTTGTTAGCAGTCGCATAACAAATGTATCGCCGGCCTATCATACGCTACTATCAACATGCCGAATGAACGCTGTCAGTTTTGGAATATCTGAAGAAACTCTACCACGAAACTGTCAAAAGGAGAAAGGATTATGAAAATCTCCTGCCTATGACAATCAGAATTAATACTAACAAATATTAATAATCACGTTCAATTTTTGATTTTTTTAATAGGAAACCGCTGAAAAGCGGCTTTCCCTATACTACACGTCAAAATTGGACGCTAACGCTAAGTCTCTCCAGGAAAAACTTAATTTTGCCAATCAGGAACGTTTTGGCGACAGACGTCAAAGGATAAACTCTAAAGCTAGAAAAAGTGATTCTGACCGACAAAAGGAGAAAGATGACTATGATGGTACGGATGATACACTTCGTATGGACTCGGTAGATAAGAACAAACCTCAAGAAGTAAAAGAACCATCCGGGAAACGACGCGATTTATCCAATCGCCCCGACGGGTATAAAACGATGGGAATAGCTGGAGAAATGAAGAGTATCATGTCCAACGGATACAATGCTTATGTATTTATCGATGATGAGTTGAAATCAGCTCAATTTAAAGATACCGTGCATCAAGTTTGTATGTCTCATGCAAAAAACAAGTTGTCAAGGCCTCTAACCAAGGTGGTGAACCGGCAGCTGATCGCTTTTCCAATATTTTAAAGGGATTCTTTATGAAGGAGCGTAAATGTGATGATGCCGGATTTACCCCGAAAGAGAGGTTACGGGAAAGATAAAGCTTGGAAACTAATCTTGCTGAGCGAACCATTCGAAAGCTGACTACTCTCCGCACCGGCATCACTGCCATAATGCAGTGATGCCGGTATGGAGATGACTGCCACTTATCATAGTGTAATAGAAACGGTAAAGCTTCAAGACAGTTCTGTCTGGAACTTCATCGGAACTTTTTTCAAAAATATCTTTAACATCACTTTGGCTACTGGCCAATGTTAAATTCAAAACTAATTAATTAACAAAACTTGATTTAGGGCACTGAAAAGTGACCTTTCAAAAGGGTATGCCCTAAATTGAGTGCTTATCCAATCAAATCTATAGGTTCAAATAATTAAGATTGAAACTACGTCAAATCGTCTGATTAATTATAATATTTACAATAATTTAAATTATAAAATGGAAAAGAAACCAAAAATTTGTATGATATGCAGTGCTGGTGGACATTTTGAACAATTATGGCTTGCAATGAATACTCTTGAAATTAATCAATATGAAATTTATTGGGTAACTTATAAAAATAAACATCTAAAAAACAAGCTCAAAAAATTCAAATATTATACAATACACAATGCAACTTTAAAGAAATGGACATGGATTATAAATGCTATCCAATCTTTATATTTATTAATTAAGGAGAGGCCTGATGTTATTATGTCTTCTGGTGCAGGTGTAGCCTATCCAACTATTTTTTTTGGTAAAAAATTATTCGGATGTAAAATAATATTTCTTTGTTCTTCAGCTAATGTCACAAAGCCATCTAGAGTTCCCTATAAGGCTTATCCGCTCAGTGATCTATTTTTAGTTCAATGGCCAGAATTAACTAAAATATTTCCAAATTCTAAATATATAGGAGTACTATGATATTATTTACAGTAGGTACACACACACAACCTTTTGATAGGTTAGTTAAAGCAGCTGATCAATATGCAGCTAAACATAAAGAAACAGAAATCATCATTCAAAAAGGCGTCTCTACTTATGAATGTAAAAATGCTATATCTTTTGACTTTTGTCCCCAAGAAGATATGCAAAAATATTCTGAAGAAGCTGATATAATAGTGATGCAAGGTGGATGGGGAGCTATGAGAGAAGCCATTGATAAAAAGAAAAAGATTATAGCTGTACCACGCATTGAAGGTTTAGAACACATACACAATCAAGAGCAAGTCGTACGAAAGCTTGAGTCACTAGGATGTGTATTAGGAGTTTACAATATAGAAGACCTTGAACAAACTATTGAAAAAGCCAAGATTTTTGATTTTAAACCATTAGTAAGAGGAAATGCTAATATTATAAAAGAAACTTTAGAAAGGTGGTTTAACCTAAAATCAAATAAATAAAAATGAAAATACTTGTAACAGGTGGTTCCGGATTTATAGGAACCAATTTGATTAGCTATCTAACCCAATTTGAATTTAATGAAATTTTAAGTTTAGATATAGCAGAACCTAAAATAGAATTACATCGAAATATTTGGGAAAAAATTGATTTAAGAGATAAAGCATACTTATCAAAAAGCATTATAAGATTTCAACCTGATTATGTAATTCATTTAGGTGCTCGTACTGATTTAAATGGAACAAGTTTAAAAGATTATAATGCAAATATTGATGGAGTTTCAAATTTATTAGAAGCTTTAGAAGGTGTATCAAATTTGAAGCGAGTAATATTTGCTTCTTCCATGTATGTATGTGAGCCAGGGTATATGCCCAAAAGCTTTGATGATTATGCTCCACATACTTTATACGGAGAAAGTAAAGTAGAAACAGAAAAAATAATAAAATCACGTAATCCTAAATATACGTGGACTATTATACGCCCAACAAGTATATGGGGACCATGGTTTGGAGAACCATATAATAGATTCTTTCATATCGTTCTTTCTCATATGTATTTTCATATGGGGAAAAGAGCATGTAAAAAGACATATGGATATATAGATAATGCTATTTATCAAATAATGTCAATATTAAATGCTGATAAAGAAAAAGTAAATAAAAAAGTCTTTTATATAGGAGATTATGAACCTTATCCAATAACAGATTGGGCTAATGAAATAGCAGCTATAGAAAAAATACATATTCCTAAAGTTCCCTTTTGGTGTTTTAAAGTTGCTGGATGGACTGGAGATTTACTAAAGAAAGTTGGAATTAATTTTCCTATGACAAGTTTTCGCCTCCATAATATGACCACTGATAATGTTCATAATTTGAACCCAATCAAAGAAATTGCTCCCAATTTACCCGTTTCACGAATAGAAGGGACCAAGATAACATTAGATTGGATACACAGGCAAGATAAAAAATAAATTATAACGTCATCTATTACACTTTTTGAGCAATCCTAAACTATTGCTAAAAAGTATATTCTTTTACATAATATTACACTAATTATTACTTCTGAGTTATCCTACAATAACCTGAAATAAACATGTCAAGAAACATTTACTTCTACTTAAAGAAATGTAAACTGACAAAAATTGTTTAACCATATTCATGCTCCTTATTATATCACAAATGCGATAAAACGGGCTATCAACTCTAAACATTTTTCTTAGAAGCAGAAATTATAATCACGACCATTCTGCAACATCTAAAATAATTTTTCTGATGAAAGTTTCCATCATCACCTCTTGCTTCAATCGTGAAGCAACTATCGGGCAAGCCATTGAGAGTGTATTAGCCCAAAATTACCAAGAGATAGAATACATCGTAGTAGACGGAGCCAGCAAGGACCGTTCTCTGCAAGTGATTAATCGGTACAAAGACCGTATCAGCCAAATCATCTCTGAACCGGACAAAGGAATGTATGAGGGGATCAATAAGGGCATCAGGAGAGCAACCGGAGATATAATCGGATTGCTACATAGTGATGATTTTCTTTATTCTCCAGATACCATCAGTAAAATCGTCCAGAAATTTGAGAATACAAAGGCTGACTTTGTATATGGTAACGGTCTGTTCGTGGACTACCAAGATACGGACAAAGTTATTCGTAATTGGATAGGAGGTTCATATAGTAAATGGAAAGTAAAACACGGGTGGCTTCCTTTACATCCTACCTGTTACATTCGTAAGACTTGTATTGACCAGTTAGGCTTATACGACGAAAGCTACAAGATTGCAGCAGATTCAGATTTCCTATTCCGCTATCTATACGAAGGTAATCTGAAAGTGGAATATCTGAACGAATATATCGTAAGGATGCGAATGGGAGGACTCTCAACTGATAGTACTAAACGCAAACAAATGTGGCAAGAAGATATCCGCATGTATCGCAGTCACGGGCTATCACCTACATGGACTAAACTGCAAAAAATGGCATGGAAGGTTCCTCAATTTATTACTGCTAAATTAAATTTCTAAATTGATACGATATGAACGATTTTAAAAACTTAAATATCGCCGTAGCAGGTACAGGCTATGTAGGTCTGTCCATCGCTACATTATTGTCACAGCATCATCATGTAACAGCTGTAGACGTAATTCCTGAAAAGGTAGAGAAGATAAACAACCGTATCAGTCCGATACAAGATGAATATATCGAGAAGTATCTGGCGGAAAAGGAACTTGACCTAACAGCTACATTAGATGGTGCCTCAGCCTATAAGAATGCAGACTTCGTGGTGATTGCAGCTCCTACAAACTACGATCCGGTAAAGAACTATTTCGACACCAGCCACGTAGAAGAAGTCATCGACTCGGTACTGGAAGTAAATCCGAATGCAGTAATGGTCATCAAGAGTACCATTCCCGTTGGTTACTGCCGAAACCTATATGTAAAGTACGCTGAAAAGTTTAAGAACATTCCTGCCTTAGCTGGCAAGAAGTTCAATTTGCTGTTCTCGCCGGAGTTCCTGCGTGAAAGCAAAGCACTGTACGACAATCTCTACCCCAGCCGTATTATTGTAGGTTACCCGAAATTTATCGATGGACGGGATGAGGAAAACAAAGCCATCAAAGCAATAGCAGGTGAACATTTGGAAGAGAAAGCGCATGAGTTTGCAGCATTACTTCAGGAAGGTGCTATCAAAGAAAACATCGATACGCTGTTTATGGGACTGAAAGAAGCGGAAGCAGTGAAACTGTTCGCCAATACCTATCTCGCCCTGCGTGTGTCTTACTTCAACGAATTGGATACGTATGCCGAAGTGAAGGGACTGGATACACAGGCTATCATTCAGGGTATCTGTCTGGATCCACGTATCGGCATGCATTATAACAATCCGTCATTCGGCTACGGTGGTTACTGTCTGCCCAAAGATACCAAACAGTTATTGGCAAACTATCAGGATGTACCGGAAAATCTGATTCAGGCAATTGTAGAAAGTAACCGTACACGCAAGGATTTCATTGCAGACCAAGTGCTGAAAAAAGCTGGTTATTACGATTATTACAATCATGGGGACTATAACCCAAAAGAAGAAAAAGAATGTGTTATCGGGGTGTACCGCCTTACAATGAAATCAAACAGTGACAATTTCCGTCAAAGTTCGATTCAGGGGGTAATGAAACGTATCAAGGCAAAAGGTGCTACGATAATTATTTATGAACCAACTCTGGAAGACGGAACAACTTTCTTCGGTTCGAAAGTTGTAAACAACTTAGAGGAATTCAAAAAACAAAGCAATGCTATCATCGCCAACCGTTACGACGCTTGTCTAGACGATGTAAAAGACAAAGTTTATACGCGTGATATTTTCCGTAGAGATTAAAAATGACACCATTATCATGCAAACCCACGTAGTCATCATGGCAGGCGGCATAGGAAGCCGCTTCTGGCCCATGAGTACCCCCGAATACCCCAAACAGTTCATCGACGTGATGGGCGTAGGAAAATCCCTGATTCAGCTCACAGTAGAGCGTTTCAAGAATATCTGTCCGAAAGAGAATTTCTGGGTAGTAACCTCGGAAAAGTATGTAGACATCGTAAAGGAGCAGTTACCGCAGATTCCAAAGCAGCATATTCTGGCGGAACCGGAAGCAAGGAATACGGCACCGTGTATCGCATATGCCTGCTGGAAGATCCGGAAGGAGTTCCCGCAGGCGAACATCGTAGTGACTCCCTCGGATGCGCTGGTGATTGATACGGCAGAGTTTGCTCGCTGCATTGCCGTGGCACTGGAGAAAACGGCAGACTCACACGCTATCGTGACCTTAGGCATGAAGCCTACCCGACCGGAAACGGGCTATGGGTACATCGCGGCTCAGGGTGAAGCCGACGGGAAGAGTATCTGCAAAGTAGAAGCGTTCAAGGAGAAACCGGACGTAGAAACGGCAAAGAGGTATCTGGCAGCGGGAAATTATTTCTGGAACGCAGGAATATTTGTGTGGAACGTAGAAACGATTACGAATGCTCTACACAGGTACGCGCCGCAGATTGCGGGGGTAATGGACGAGCTGGAGCCTGCCTTGTTTACCGACAGGGAAGCGGAGGAGCTGAAGCGACTCTTTCCCACTTGCGAGAAAATTTCCATCGACTATGCGGTGATGGAGAAGGCAGAGGATATCTTTGTGCTGCCGGCGGAGTTCGGATGGAGTGACTTAGGCAGCTGGGGCTCGCTGCACACGCTGTTGCCACAAGATGAGAATGGCAATGCTTCCGTGGGAGCAAACGTGAAGCTGTTCGATTGCCGGAACTGTGTGGTGCATGTGGCAGACGAACGCAAGGTGGTACTGGAAGGTCTGGATGGCTACATCGTGGCCGAAAAGAACGGTCAGCTGCTAATATGCCGCCTAAGTGAAGAACAGCGCATCAAGGAGTTTTCGGCTGGGAAATAATCAGGCTTCTTAAAAATAGAATTTAGTGATAAGAAATCGCTATAGCCCTCAACACGAGGTGCTGTAGCGATTTTTTTGTTACCTACAGGAAAAGCATTACCTTTGCGGCGCATTTACAGCTGTCTGCCACGTGCAGGAGAGCGCTGGAGTTGACAAGCTTTTAAATAAAATTCGTTACATATTGAAGAATATTACTATCTTTGCATAAACAAACATATCCAATGATGAAAAACAATAAAGAATTAATGAACCGCGCAGCCGACAATATTCGTATTCTGGCTGCTGCTATGGTGGAAAAAGCTAAATCCGGTCATCCGGGTGGCGCTATGGGTGGTGCAGACTTTGTAAATGTACTGTTTTCTGAATTTCTTGTTTATGATCCTGAGAATCCACGCTGGGAAGGTCGTGACCGTTTCTTCCTCGACCCGGGACACATGTCGCCGATGTTGTATTCGGTACTGGCACTGAGCGGAAAATTTACGATGGACGAACTGGCTCAGTTCCGTCAATGGGGAAGCCCTACTCCGGGACATCCGGAAGTGGACATCATGCGTGGTATAGAAAATACTTCCGGCCCGCTGGGACAGGGACATACGTTTGCCGTTGGTGCTGCCATCGCGGCTAAGTTCCTGAAGGCTCGTCTGGGTGACGTGATGAACCAGACCATTTATGCTTACATCTCCGACGGTGGTGTGCAGGAAGAGATTTCTCAAGGTGCCGGACGTCTTGCCGGACATCTGGGACTGGACAACCTGATTATGTTCTACGACTCGAACGATATCCAGCTTTCTACTGAATGTGAAGCGGTAACCAACGAGGATGTAGCTAAAAAATATGAAGCGTGGGGATGGAAGGTGTTTACCATCAACGGTAATGATGCTGACCAAATACGTGAAGCACTGACTGAAGCGAAAGCAGTAACAGGACAGCCTACACTGATTATCGGTAAGACAATCATGGGTAAGGGTGCACTGAAAGCGGACAATACAAGCTATGAACGTAACTGTGCTACTCACGGTGCTCCGCTGGGCGGCGAGGCTTATATCAATACAATCAAGCATCTGGGTGGTGACGTGGAAAATCCGTTCCAGGTATTCCCGGAAGTGGCTGAGCTGTATGCTAAACGCCGTGAAGAGTTGAAGGCTATCGTGGCTGAACGTTATGCTGCGAAGGCTGAATGGGCTAAGGCTCATCCGGATCTGGCTGCCAAGATGGAATTCTGGTTCTCTAACCGGACTCCGAAAATCAACTGGGAGGCTATCGAACAGAAAGCGGGTGGAGCAACACGTGCTGCATCGGCTACTGTGCTGGGCGTACTGGCTACACATGTGGAAAACATGATTGTGTCTTCTGCCGACCTTTCTAATTCGGACAAGACTGACGGATTCCTGAAAAAGACTCATGCATTTACAAAAGGTGATTTCAGCGGTGCGTTCCTGCAGGCGGGTGTGTCTGAGCTGACAATGGCTTGCTGCTGTATCGGTATGGCGCTGCACGGTGGTGTTATCGCTGCATGTGGTACTTTCTTTGTATTCTCCGATTATATGAAACCAGCTGTACGTATGGCTGCACTGATGGAAATGCCTGTGAAGTTTATCTGGACTCACGATGCGTTCCGTGTGGGTGAAGATGGTCCTACGCATGAACCGGTAGAACAGGAGGCTCAAATCCGACTGATGGAAAAACTGAAGAATCATAAAGGACATAACTCGATGCTGGTACTGCGCCCGGCTGATGTAGAGGAAACAACTCAGGCTTGGAAGCTGGCAATGGAGAATACATCTACTCCTACTGCCTTGATTTTCTCTCGACAGAATATCGCGAACCTGCCGGAAGGTACTGATTATACGCAGGCTGCAAAGGGTGCTTATATCGTAGCTGGTTCGGATGAAAATCCGGATGTGATTATGGTGGCTTCGGGTTCTGAAGTTTCTACTTTGGTAGCGGGTGCCGAACTGTTGCGTAAGGATGGTGTGAAACTGCGTATTGTTTCTGTTCCGTCGGAAGGTTTGTTCCGCAGCCAGAGCAAGGAGTATCAGGAAAGCATTATCCCGACAGGTGCCAAGGTATTCGGACTGACTGCTGGTCTGCCTGTCAACCTGCAAGGGCTGGTTGGCGCCAATGGTAAGATCTGGGGTCTGGAATCGTTCGGTTTCTCTGCTCCTTACAAGGTGCTGGACGAAAAACTGGGATTCACTGCAGAAAATGTATATAACCAAGTAAAAGCAATGTTAGAATGAAAGTAATAGGACTGGCTTCCGATCATGCCGGATTTGAGCTGAAAGAGTATGTAAAACAGTGGCTGAAGGCAAAAGGATGGGAGTATAAAGATTTTGGAACGTATAGTACTGAGAGTTGTGACTATCCGGATTTTGCTCATCCGCTGGCTCTGGCTGTAGAGGCTGGTGAATGTTACCCGGGAATAGCTATCTGCGGAAGCGGAGAGGGTATCAGCATGACACTGAACAAACATCAGGGTATCCGGGCTGCTCTTTGCTGGATGCCGGAAATAGCACATCTGGCACGACAGCATAATGATGCGAATGTGCTGGTTATGCCGGGACGTTTCATCGATACGGAAATGGCGGATAAAATCATGACGGAATTCTTTGCTACGGGCTTCGAAGGTGGACGCCATCAGGCAAGAATTGACAAGATTCCAGTCAAATAATCTTTCTCCTGACAGATAATATAACGATATTCACTACAGGCTGCAAGGGTTTGTAGTGAATATTTTTATTTTCGGACGTTTCCTTTTTTTAGCAGGCTTCTCTTCACTTCCTATATTTTTATCTGTATATTTGCTTGCTATAAAAACAAAAAAGAAAATCAAATAGAAAAATTACCATGAAAAAACTGTTATTTATCCTGCTAATGTGTCTGCCGATAGCTGGTATGGCAAAAGACAAGAAAGATAATACCGACCCGAAATATCTGGCCGGTGCTGTAACGACAATCGACGGAAAGGTGGCTTTTACCAATGAAATAAATGCACCGGGACTGTCGAAAACGGATATATTCAATCAAATGTTAGAATGGGCTAAAGAGCGTTTCAAACCCGACGGGAAGCTGTATAGCCAGGTTTCATACTCGAACAAGGAGGAAGGAACTATCGCTGCATCGGCCGAAGAGTATATGGTTTTCTCGTCGACTGCGCTGTCGCTGGACCGCACGCGTATTTATTATCAGTTGCTTATCACTACGGAAGATGGTAAGTGTAAAATGTTGATGACGCGTATTCGTTACTGGTACGACGAGGCAAGAGATGGTGGACAGAAATATACTGCCGAGGAGTGGATAAACGATGATATGGCGCTGAATAAAAAGAAAACAAAACTGGCTCCTATCTGTGGTAAGTTCAGACGGGAAACCATCGACCTGAAGGATGAATTGTTTCAGTCGGCATCGGCTGCGCTGGGACAGAAGTTCCTGAATAATGCGCCGGCTACTGCCACACAAAGTGTTCCGATGCAGACATTGCAGCCTGCTACTCCGGTTATCAATGCTTCGGCAGAACTGAAAGAGGTCAGTCTGGAACAATTGCCTGCCAACCTGAACGAGATTGCGGCAAAGGGACGTATCACGCTGACGGCAGCAAACGGCGAGGAAATCGATATCAAAGCTGAAAACTGGAGCGGATTCGGCAAGATGTTCAACAAGAATGTTTCTTATCTGCTGATCGACCAGAGCCGTATAGCTGCTACTGCTTTGATGGAACAGAGTGATACATACAAAATCTCATTCTATACAGATAACAACACAAAGGCAAGTGTGGTTGTGGAATGCAAGAAGGCTATGTCGCAAAAGATGACTGCTGATGACTTGAAATCGCTGAACCAGAATGTAGATGCTTCGAAACAGTATACTATGTATATCGGTGAGGTAACAAAAACTTGGATGAGATAAAGGAAACGGAATTCCCGTACTGACATAAAAAGAGAGGGGAAATTTGAAAGCTATTCCGCAGAGAATAATTTCAAATTTCCCCTCTTCTATTTTTCTGACTGATCAGGTCTTATCGGGTGTATGAATGGCTTACCGGTGTCATGATGAAGGTAAATTCATAATCGCCGTAAGGTAACATATACTGTGGTTCGGGAACGGCTCCCCAACTATCGATACATCCTAATCCCATCTGCGCCTTGTCGATCAGGACATTGGTCAGGTCTGCCTTTTCTACTTCGTTGGAGTGTTCCTGTTTCTTTTCCCATCCTGAATCGAGTGAGCTGATGGTGTAATGCAAAGCAGATGCTGAGAACGGAGCTTCGGCTACAAACATCAGTCCGCTGCCGGCTTCGTTCAATTGTTTCCACCAGCGGATATCCGACTTGGTACCGTTTTCCTGCGGACGGATATAAGCATAGAACTGCTCGTCTACGGTCTGATTATAAACGCCGAGGTCGGTAGATGTCTTGCGATCAACGTAGTTTTCAATTGGTCCACGACCGTAATAAGAAATCTTCTCGAAGGATGCCGGCATTACCAACTGTAAACCGAAACGGAACATATTGGCTACCTTGGCATTCTTGTCGGCTGTCATCTTCTGAGTAACCTTGACGGCACCTTTGTTATTGATGGTATAGGTAAGCAACAGTTTAGCTGAAACGTTCTTCATGTCGTATTCGGCTGAAACAACTGCCATGCCGTCTTTCATTTCTCCCTTCAATGAAAGCAGTTTGATGTCGGGATTCTTCCATGCTACATATTTCTGCTGAAGACCAGCACCGAAATCGTTATCGGTCGGAGCACGCCAGAAGTTAGGTGTCATGGCTTCTCCTTCTTTTATCATATTCAGTCCGTTCACCTCATACTTATCCATGTAACCATTTTGCTTATTGAACTGGATATTGAAGTCCTCTCCGACTACAACCATGCGGTTTACGTTTTCATTCTTGATCTGCGGAGTAACTACTGCTACGTTCTTTTCTGCAACATTGGCAAGATTCATAGCAGGAGCTTCGTAAGCATTCAGTGTAAGCTGGGCTTTAGCCACTACATGACCGGCAGGAAGCAGGCCTTCGCGATTTTTCTGAATGTATTTTACGTTAAGCAACCATTCGCCGCACTTGCAAGTCTTGCCCCAGTCGAGTTTTATACTGGCTGTCTGGCGTGGAGCGACCGACAGATTCTCAACACGTCCGCTACGGACTGCCTTTCCGTCTTTCAGAAGTTCCCATTCGAGTGCATAAGCAGATAAATCGCGGAAGAAGTTTTCATTATAGACATTGATTTCTCCTTTCGACAAATCGCCTGCCGTGGTCCAGATGTTCTGATAGAAATAGCCAACCTCGTACATGTGTGGATTGGGCTTGCGGTCGGGACTGATCAGTCCATTGTCGCAGAAGTTGTTGTCGCTGGCATCGAAACGGTTGAAATCGCCTCCGTATGCATAAATCATCTTACCGTTCTTTCCGGTCCAGCGGCATGACTGGTCAACGAAATCCCAAATGAAACCTCCCTGGAACTTCGGATACTTACGTATCAAATCCCAGTATTCCTTGAAACCGCCTTCCGAGTTTCCCATGGCATGAGCATACTCACACTGGATAAGAGGCTTGGTGCTGTTTTCATTCTTTACATAATCCTCACAGTCTTTATAACGGTAATACATCGGACAGTAGATATCGGTCTTGCCTTCCAGACCGGCTCTTTCGTATTGTACAGCTCGGCTCGGATCTTCGGCTTTTACCCATTCGTAAGCGGCATCAAAGTTCGGTCCGTAACCGGCCTCATTACCCAATGACCAGAAAATAATGCTGGGATGATTGAATCCGCGTTGTACATTGCGTTCGTTGCGCTCCAAATGAGTCTTTTTGAATAAAGGAACTTTGGCCAATGTCTTTTCTTCATAACCCATACCGTGTGATTCCAGATTGGCTTCGGCTACTACGTAGATACCGTATTTATCGCACAAGTCATACCAGAAATTATCGTCCGGATAGTGGCAGGTACGTACGGCGTTGATGTTGAACTGCTTCATAATCTGGATATCCTGAATCATCCGTTCGCGCGATACATAAGATCCGCCGTCGGGATCCATTTCGTGGCGGTTGGCTCCTTTTATCAGTACCGGTTCGCCATTTACCAGTATCTGTGCATTCTTCAGTTCGATCTTACGGAAACCTACTTTGACCGGAACAACTTCACTGACTTTGTTTCCATCTTTCAGTGTAGCACGCAAAGTATATAAATAAGGAGTTTCTGCCGACCATTTGTGAGGTGCATCGAGGTTGATGGTTGTGGAAACCTTGCCACTTCCTGCTACGTTCTGGGTTGCTACTACCTGATTGCGGGCATCCAAAAGGTCAAGAGTGACTGTGGAACTGCCTTTCAGGCTTAACTCTACCGCCAAAGAACCGTTTTTGTACTCGCTGTCCAGGTCTGGTGTGACACGAATGTCATCGATGCGTTTCTTGTTTCGGGCATAAAGATAACAGTCGCGAGCTACACCTGTATAGCGGAAGAAGTCCTGATCCTCAAAGTAACTGCCATCGCACCAGCGGAATACTTGAAATGCAATAACATTCTTCTGTCCTAATTTCAGATAAGGTGTCAGGTCGAATTCGGCCTCCAACTTGCTGTCTTCACTGTATCCTACATATTTGCCATTCACCCATAAGTACATGTTCGAACTTACAGCTCCGAAATGTGCGATAATGTCTTTTTCTTTCCAGTCGGCAGGAACAACAATCTCACGGCGGTAAGAACCTACGTGATTGTTTTCTACAGGTACATAAGGAGGATTATTTGTAAACTGGTTGCGCCATGCATAGCCTACATTCAGGTATATCGGGTCGCCATAGCCGTTCAATTCCCAAACTGCCGGGACTTGCAAATCATCCCATCCCTTATCATTAAAATCAACTTTCCAGAAATCGGTGGGACGTGCGTCTGCATTCTTTACCCAGAAAAATTTCCATTTTCCGTTTAAAGTCATGAAGTTGTCGGAGTTTTCCTTGATGGCCTGAGTGGCAGCATCCGTACTTTCGTAAGCAAAGAAATTGGTGTGCATCGGAGCGCGGTTAACTGCATTGACTTCAGGATCTTGCCATTCCTTGAAAGTCTGCGCCTGGGAAGAAAGTGTACATACTCCCAAGATGCCGAGCAAAAGAGGTTTTTTCATAATAAATTTAAGTTCTCTTACAATTATAAATATATTCTATACAAAAGTAATCATTTTTTGTATATTCACAAACAACAGGCTGCTGGAAGTAAAATAAAAAGAGGTTGCCTCAAAATAGAATTGCAAAAAATAAAAATCTGATAGATTGAATTTAGGAATAAAAAGATCTCCTACTTTTAGTCCTGTAATTGAAGAAAACAAAGACTAAAGTAGGAGATTTTTATGTTGTAACTTACAGATTAGAAGTAAGCGTATCTCAGTTTTTCATTTTGAAACAGCCTCTTCGTCTATTCTGATTGTTCCATAGCAAACTGTCCAGCCTTGAAGATTTCACCCTGACAGTCGCTTTAGGAAAACAGGTTTACATTCTTAATGCTGCATTATCCGCGTAACTGCTTGTCCATTGCTGCAGCTGCACGACGTCCGTCTCCCATAGCCAGAATTACGGTGGCACCACCACGGACTATATCTCCACCGGCATAAATAGTCGGTATAGACGATTGCATATCGTCGTTTACAGCAATGGTTCCTTTACGTCCCAGTTCCAGTCCGGGGATAGAATGTGGAACAATCGGGTTCGGAGAAACTCCTACACTGACAATAGCCATATCAATATCGATGGTTTCTACTGCGCCGGGGATAGGCACCGGACTACGACGTCCTGAAGCATCGGGTTCGCCCAGTTCCATCTTCTGCAAGACAACTTGTTTGACACGTCCCTTTTCGTCGGCAATGTATTCTATCGGGTTATGCAAAGTCAGGAATTCCACACCTTCTTCTTTAGCGTGCTTAACTTCTTCCAGACGAGCCGGCATTTCTGCTTCCGAACGACGATAAATAATCATGGCTTTTTCGGCTCCCAGACGACGGGCAGTACGGACAGAGTCCATAGCCGTATTACCTCCACCGATGACGGCTACTCGCTTGCCGAAGGTAACCGGCGTATCAGAATCTTCGCTTGCCGCATCCATCAGGTTGACGCGAGTCAGGTATTCATTGGACGACATGATGTTGATAGAGTTCTCACCCGGAATATTCATGAAGTTAGGGAGTCCGGCTCCGGAAGCAACGAATATTCCTTTATAGCCTTCCTGTTCCAGTTCGTCTACGCTGATAGTCTTACCGATGATACAGTCTTTGACAAACTGCACGCCCATCTTCGACAGGTTTTCTATTTCTACATCGACAATCTTGTTCGGCAAACGGAATTCGGGAATACCATATTTCAATACTCCTCCGATTTCATGCAAGGCTTCGAACACGGTTACATCGTAACCCAGTTTCGCCATATCGCCGGCAAACGACAGTCCGGCAGGTCCGGAACCTACAACTGCAACTTTAACGCCGTTCTTTTCGGCTATTTCAGGAACCGAAATCTGTCCGCTTTCACGTTCATAATCGGCAGCAAAGCGTTCCAGATAACCGATAGCTACTGCTTCGTGTCCCATCTTCAGGTGTATACATTTCGACTCACACTGCTTTTCCTGCGGACAAACACGACCACACACGGCAGGCAAAGCACTGGTCTGCTTCAAAACACGAGCTGCCTCAAGGAATTCACCGCGCTCGATGTTCTTGATGAATCCGGGGATATTGATGCCAACCGGACAACCTTCCATACACGACGGATTAGCACAATCCAGACAGCGTTTGGCTTCGGTCAGTGCCTGTTCTTCGTTCAGCCCCAGGTTAACTTCTTCCTTACGGCTATGAGAACGGTACTCCGGATCGAGTTCATTCATCTTAACACGTGGAATGGCTGTACGTTCTTTCGGTTTCATCGCTTTACGCAGGTCTGCACGCCATGTTGCATTACGGTCGTCGGCTGCCTTTACAGCTTCGCATGTATCAGGCTGTACAGGATCCAGTTTGTGTATTTCTTCACGCTCAATATCCTTGAACGCACCCATACGTTTCAGCATTTCATCGAAATCGACCTGATGTCCGTCGAACTCAGGACCGTCAACACAAACGAATTTTGTCTTGCCTCCTACGGTAATACGGCATGCACCGCACATACCGGTACCATCTACCATAATCGTGTTGAGTGAAACGTCGGTAGGAATCTCATATTTTTTAGTAAGCAGGCAAACAAACTTCATCATAATAGCCGGACCGATGGCAAAACATTTGTCAACTTTTTCGCGCTTGATGACTTCCTCGATGCCTTCTGTTACCAGACCTTTCTTGCCATACGAACCATCATCGGTCATAATGATTACTTCATCCGAACTTTCTCTCATTTCTTTCTCTAAAATGATCAGTTCCTTAGAGCGTCCTGCCAATACAGTAATAACACGATTTCCGGCAGCCTTCAAGGCCTGAACGATAGGAAGCATCGGAGCTACTCCTACTCCACCTCCAGCACAAACTACGGTGCCAAAGTTCTCGATGTGGGTTGCCTTACCCAGCGGACCTACTACATCGGTAATATAATCACCTTCATTCAGTTCGCACAAGCGGGTTGATGACAGACCAACCTCTTGTACGACCAACGTAATAGTTCCCTTTACGGGATCGGCTTCAGCAATGGTAAGAGGCATACGTTCACCTTTTTCGCCTACACGTACAATCACAAAATGACCTGCCTTACGTGACTTAGCAATCAGAGGAGCTTCGATTACCAGCTTAAAAACCTTTTCTGAAAAATGTTCTTTTGAAATAATTTTATTCATTTCCTCGTACTATAAGTTAGTTATTTTTTGCAATTTATTGTCTTTTGCAAAGTTATCACTAAATAAAATAATACCAAAAGAAATTCCTAAATTCACAAATTCTGTCTTATATTTTTGTCTTATACCCTTCTTGTTTTGCCCCAAACTTACAATAACGATGAATGCATGATATATTACAAACAGACCAAATGGTATTTTTATAGAAATGATACGTAAAGGAACTACCTTATCCTATTTTATTCCATTACCTCATAGGATTGTGAATCTTCCGCATATACAAATCATTTCACTATAGTGAAGCGATCGCCTCACTATGGTGAAGATAGCGATTCATTATAGTCAGGCAATCGCCCCACTGCTGTTAAACATTATATTCTTAGGGAAAACGTAACACGAACTGCTCAATCAAACCATATATAAAAATAAAATCTCCTCCGGACTTTTTTTAAATCCGAAGGAGATTCCATTTTCAATTATTCTTTTGTATAGTCTGATACAACTACATCAACGTTTTACCTGAATCGCTTTATCAAGCTCAGCCCAATGCTCGTCCGTCATGTTGGCAGGAGTAAACAATGCAACTCCGGCAGCTCCGGCTTCAATCGAACCACGAACAGCTTCACCAATTTCAGAAGGTGTCAGACCGTGACCTTCCGGATCTTTAATATTAGCCTTGTTCTGCCAGTCATGACAAATGAAGAGACCACTGTAAACAGGCTTTTTACCGTTTACGGAAGTCACTTCTTCTTTGGTTATTTCTCCTACCCAAGAAGCTGGTTCCAAATAAAAGTCATTGTAATTCATCGGGAAAAACGCATCGATATCCCATTTGTTCCATTCCTGACGAACCAGTTTCTTTGCATAAGAATCAGGCCCCGGGAATACAGCAGCACTGACTTTTTTACCTTTTGCGTGAACCGCAGCCGCAATCTTATTCACCAGATTGGTAATGCGGTTATAACGGAACTGCTTCCATTCCTCGCAAGTAGAAGGATCTTCCACAGCCTTGATATCTATACCACTTTCAGCCTTGAAATCGGCTACACACTTGTCGCAGTAACAATAATCGGCTGTAGGATACTCTTCATTCATCACCAAACCGTATTTTTCCCAAAGGCCGCGAGCCAGAATTACATCTACATAGCGGATATAATCCAAATGAACAAAATCTACATCCGGTATTTCTGCTATCTTGCTATATTCGGTAACCAGGTAATTGATTACATCCGGATTATTCGGACACATACATTTATAATAAGGAACATATGCCTGCACAGAATATGCCGACTCTCCTTTACGGTTTACTGCATACCATGTAGAATCAGCATCTCCTTTCAGCATGGCAGGAATCCATGCATGGTACTCCAGCCCAGTAGCATGAGCTATTTTTGCCGCACGAGCGTGTTTCTCCACATTGAAACCACCCGCATTGTAACATATACCTACCAAACCGTGATCTTTCCATTTCTGGAAATCGGACTGGATAGATGCCTCTGTAGCTTCCTCTCCTTCTCCTTGCCAACCATACACAGGGATAGTTTTCACTGATTCATTTGAGCATGAAGAAAAGCCCAATACGCATGCAACTGTGGCAGCTAACAACAACTTGATTTTCATAAATTCGATTATTTATTAATAAAAAACATTATAATCAGCAAATATATAAAATAATTAGACACTAAACGACTTCATTAAAGTAAATATATATTCCCGAATAATATAGAGATGCCCTTGTTTCTTCAATGCCGCAATATAATTTTTTGCAAAAAAACGAATCTATATCCTGCATAAAGATTAGAATATTGTGCAGCAAAGCACATCAAATCGCCACTATATTTCCGAAAAACGCTTATATAATTAAACAAACAACTTTTTCAAATGAAACATTTTGAACATACCAATAAACAATTTACAATCAACAAATTGCACAAAAGAGAAAAAAATTTTTTCATCTATTTGGAGGAAATAATTGCCTAAAATTCCTATTCGATTGAAAATAAACTTTATCTTTGTGGGTATACTATAAATTCATAATCATGACCGAAAAGCTGAAAGATATAAAGAATTTAATCGCCGAGGGCTCTACAGATCACGCAATCGACCAATTGAATCAATTCATCAATCAAAACCCAGAATACGCATCCGAAGCGTATTATTTATTAGGGAATGCTTTCCGGAAAAAAGGTGACTGGCAAGGGGCGCTGAACAATTATCAGGAAGCCATTGCACTGAATCCGGAGAGTCCGGCAGCAGAAGCCCGAAATATGGTGATGGATATTCTCAATTTTTATAATAAAGATATGTTTAATCAATAAGATAATCGACTTATGGCTAAAATGAAAGGTGTAGTTGTAGTGAATACAGAACGCTGCAAAGGGTGCAACCTGTGCGTGGTAGCCTGCCCGTTACACGTACTGTCGCTCACCGCCAAAGTAAATCAAAAAGGATATAATTACGTTCAACAGGTTGTAGAAGATACCTGCAACGGATGCTCTTCGTGTGCAATTGTATGCCCAGACGGCTGCTTGACCGTATATAGAGCAAAATGTGAAGAATAATTTTTAAGTGCTTATAAGCTAAACAATCAAAATTATGGCAGAAGAAGTAGTTCTAATGAAAGGAAACGAAGCCATTGCCCATGCGGCTATCCGCATCGGTGTAGATGGATACTTCGGTTACCCTATCACTCCCCAATCAGAAGTATTGGAAACTCTTGCCGAACAGAAGCCGTGGGAAACTACCGGTATGGTGGTTTTGCAGGCCGAAAGTGAAGTTGCAGCAATTAATATGGTATATGGAGGTGCCGGAAGCGGTAAAATGGTTATGACTTCATCTTCCAGTCCGGGTGTCAGCCTGAAACAGGAAGGTATTTCATACATTGCAGGTGCAGAATTGCCCTGTCTGGTAGTAAACGTTATGCGTGGAGGTCCGGGACTGGGAACCATCCAGCCCAGTCAGGCTGATTATTTCCAGACAACAAAAGGTGGTGGACACGGTGACTATCATCTGATAGCGCTGGCGCCGGCTTCGGTTCAGGAAATGGCCGACTTTGTGGGTCTGGCTTTCGAACTGGCTTTCAAATATCGCAATCCGGCAATGATTCTCGCCGATGGAGTTATCGGTCAGATGATGGAAAAGGTAGTCCTTCCAGCTCCTCGCCCACGACGTACGGAAGAAGAAATCATTGCACAGTGTCCATGGGCTGCAACCGGATGCAAGGGACGTAAGCCCAATATCATCACTTCGCTGGAACTTGATCCTGCTGTAATGGAAAAACGAAATCTTCACCTGCAGGAAAAATATGCAGAAATCGAGGCTAAGGAAGTTCGCTACGAAGAAATAGACTGCGAGGATGCAGAATATCTGATCGTGGCATTCGGATCATGTGCACGTATCGCACAAAAGTCAATGGAGCATGCACGCGAAGAGGGTATCAAAGTCGGATTGTTCCGTCCTATTACCTTATGGCCGTTCCCAAGTAAGCCATTAGCCGAAAGAGCTAAAAATATAAAAGGCATCCTTGTTGTGGAATTGAATAGCGGACAAATGATTGAAGACGTAGAGCTGGCTGTAAAATGCAGTGTCCCCGTCGAACATTTCGGACGCCTGGGAGGTATCGTCCCCGATCCAGACGAAGTTATCGATGCGTTAAAAGAAAAAATCATTAATAAGTAAGAAACTTATGGGCAATATAGATCAGATCAGAACCGTACTCAATGTAATATTTATGATAGGAGCCGTAGCTTCTTTCATTCTGTATTTTTCATTGGGAGATGATAAAACCATTTTCTTTTATGTGTGCGGCGCATCGCTGTTTATAAAGATGATGGAATTTGTGTTCCGTTTCTTTCTACGCTAACCCGACAAGGAGGAGATATTTATGACAAAAGAAGATATAATGAAGCCCGAGAATCTGGTTTACCAGAAGCCTCGTTTATTGAATGATAATCCAATGCACTACTGCCCGGGATGTAGCCATGGAGTAGTTCACAAACTGATAGCTGAAGTTATAGAAGAAATGGGCATGGAAGAGAAAACTATCGGTATCAGCCCGGTAGGATGTGCCGTATTTATGTATAACTACCTCGATGTTGACTGTCTGGAAGCCGCTCACGGACGTGCACCTGCTCTTGCCGGAGCCATCAAACGTTTGTGGCCGGACCGACTGGTATTTACTTATCAGGGAGATGGTGACCTGGCATGTATTGGTACAGCAGAAACAATCCACGCCCTGAACCGTGGAGATAATATAGCTATCATTTTCATCAACAATGCGATATATGGCATGACAGGAGGACAAATGGCTCCTACTACACTGATAGGAATGAAAACAGCCACCTGTCCTTACGGACGAAATCCGGAAATACACGGATATCCTTTGAAGATGACAGAAATAGCAGCAACCTTGCAAGGAACGTGCTACGTTACCCGTCAGGCAGTTCATACGGTAGCAGCTATCCGCAAGGCTAAAAAAGCAATCCGCAAGGCTTTCGAAAACAGCATGCAGGGAAAAGGCTCAAACTTGGTGGAAATCGTATCTACATGTAACTCTGGATGGAAAATGACACCCGAAGCAGCCAACAAATGGATGGAAGAAAACATGTTCCCGTTCTACCCGCTGGGCGACTTGAAAGACACAAGCGGAGATAACAAATAAAATCATCAAAAAAAGAACTATCATGAAAGAAGAAATCATTATAGCAGGATTCGGCGGACAAGGTGTATTGTCGATGGGTAAAATCCTGGCTTATTCAGGACTGATGGAAGACAAGGAAGTCACTTGGATGCCTGCCTATGGTCCCGAACAACGAGGAGGTACGGCCAACGTGACCGTCATCATCAGTGACGAACGCATTTCCTCTCCTATTCTAAGCAAATACGATACAGCCATTATCTTGAACCAGCCTTCGCTTGCCAAGTTCGAAAACAAGGTGAAACCCGGCGGCGTACTTATTTACGATGGCTATGGCATCATCAATCCACCGACACGCAAGGACATTCATGTATATCGCATTGATGCCATGGATGAAGCCAACGAACGGAAAATGGCAAAAACATTCAATATGATCGTACTGGGTGGCTTATTGAAAATCCGCCCGATTGTTTCTATTGAAAGCGTCATCAAGGCACTGCGCAAAACACTGCCCGAACGCCATCATCATCTGATACCGATGAATGAAGAGGCTATTCATATTGGTATGGACATCATCAAAGAAGTAAAATAACAGGAATTATCCATATCATACCAAGACATGAGAGAGGCGTACGGATTTTTTCAGCAAGAAGATATTCCGCACGCCTCTGTATCAATAGATATCTTCTCGTATTTTTGCACTTTGCACACGGTTTCTTTCGTTTTTAAATTGTATCTTTGCCCCCATTATGAGGAAGATATTTTTTATAGTAACAATATTACTGATTTGCGGTACGATTTCCGCTCAAAACACCTATCAGCAAAGTCAGTTTACGGGACAGTTTGGTAGTTCTGCTTCGGGAGTAGACAGCAATCTGTACGACCGTAACGGAAACCCGATTGACACAACCTCTGTGATTGATGCCAGCACTATTCCTATCGGATTGTCCTGCTGGAAAATAGACCGTCAGTTCGGCAACATGACTGAAGTTCCGGTGGATACCTTGCAGCATGATTTCCAGAACACAAATGATACTGGAGGGCCAACCGGTCATTATACTTATTTGGGTAATCTGGGTTCTCCACGTATTTCACATATCTTTTTCGAACGGAAAGACCCCGAACAATTCTTTTTTCTCGACCCTTACGACTTTACCGTCATCGAACCGGAAGACGTGGTATATACCAACACCAAGTCCCCCTTTACAAATCTTACCTATTACAAACAAGGAGGAAGCTCTGACGGAGAAGAGCGTTTCAAGGCTTATTTTGCCGTCAATGCCAACAAAAGATTGGGATTTGGATTCAATATTGACTATGTGTATGGACGCGGAAAATACATGAACCAGTCTACAGCCTTATTCAACGGAGATCTTTTTGCCTACTATCTCGGCGATAAATACAACATGCATTTCAGTTTCATCAACGACAACCTGAAGGTTGCCGAGAACGGAGGTATCGTGGACGACCGATATGTTACCCGTCCGCTGGATATGGCGGAAGGCGGAAAGGTATATGCCAATGATGAAATTCCTACTAACTTGTCGCAAGTATGGAACCACAACACCGGTTACCACGCTTTTCTGACTCACCGTTATAACGTGGGATTCTACCGTGAGAATCCGGATGCCAAAGATACAGTCAACACAGAAGTTTTTGTACCTGTGACAAGCTTCCTGCACACCCTCAAGGTAGACATTAACCGCCGTCAATACATTTCATACGACGAAACTCAAAACCAGCAATATTTCCAGAACAATTACCTGACGGATGTACAGCGTGACAAAACAGAACAACTGGCTGTAAAGAACACTTTCGGTATATCGTTGCGTGAAGGATTCAACAAATGGGCGAAGGCGGGACTTACGGCATTCATGAGTCACGAATACAGACGCTTTACCATGACCGATACTATTGCACGAACTCCGGGTCAGCGCATACCCACCGATTATGTGGAAAACACAATTTCGGTAGGTGGACAGCTTATCAAGGAACAGGGACAGACTCTGCATTATAATGTAATGGGAGAAATCGCCCTTGTGGGAGAAGATGCCGGACAATTTCAAATACAAGGTAAAGGCGACCTGAACTTCCGCCTGTTCAGTGATACGGTACGTCTGGAAGCCAATGCTTATATCAAAAACCTGAACCCAATTTTCTACTACAGACATTTCCATTCCAAACATTACTGGTGGGATAATGACGATTTGTCTAAAATCATGCGTACCCGCCTCGAAGGAAAGCTGAGCGTTGACCGCTGGAAAACCCAGCTTAAAGCCGGAGTAGAAAATATCAAGAACTATACGTACCTGGATAATACCTCTGTTAAATATACAGAAACGTCTTCAGATAAAGAAGTCACGACTTACAAGAACGACGTGGCTGTAAGACAGAACTCTGGCAACATACAGGTCTTCAGTGCGGCTCTGAGACAAGATTTCAAGTTGGGTATCTTCCATCTCGACAATGAGATAACTTATCAGAAATCGAGCAATCAGGACGTCCTACCATTACCGGAACTGACTCTCTACCACAATTTATATATCAAATTTGGTTTGGCAAAGAAAGTGCTGCAAATAGAAATGGGAGCAGACGTACGTTATTTCACACAGTATTATGCCCCCGATTACGCTCCGGCTATCGGACAATTTTATTTGCAGAACAAAGAAACCCGCTACAAACTGGGCGGTTACCCGCTGTTGAACGGATATATCAACCTCCACCTGAAACGTACACGTATCTTCATAGCCATGTACAACCTGATTCAAGGACAAGGAGAAAAGAGCTATTTCCTGGCTCCTCACTACCCGCTGAATCCTCGCTTGCTGAAATTCGGACTGTCATGGAATTTCTTCGATTAAACCTGTACGCTTATGAAAAAGAAATGGTTACGATATGGTTTTATCGCACTGGCTATTGCAGCAGGCATCATCCTGCTGAATACGCAAAAAGAGCAACAAACAGCTTTTACACCACGTGATTATGATGAAATAGCCAGTTCGGGCATTCTTCGTGCCGTAACCGAATATAATGCGGTAAGTTATCACGTAACCGACGATACCTTGCAAGGATTCGACTACGAGCTGCTGAATATTTTTGCATCGGAGAAAGGACTGAAACTCGAAATAACTCCCGAAATGAGTTTCGAGAAACGCCTGCAAGGCATCATATGCGGTAAATACGATATTCTGGCTACGGGAACTGTAGTAACCACTCAGCTAAAAGATTCGCTATTCTTTACGCGAACCTTGCTGCTGAGCAAGCAAGTGCTGGTACAACGGAAAAAAGAAGATGGAAAGGACAGCCTATACATACACAACCAGCTCGATCTGGCTAACAAACACCTTCACGTTATCAAAGGTTCTCCTGCCCTGCTCCGCATACACAACCTTATCAATGAAATAGCAGATACAATCTATATTGATGAAGTCGACTTATATGGTCCCGAACAATTGCTGGCAATGGTTTCGGGCGGAGATATCGACTATGCTGTATGCGACGAAAATATAGCCAAAGCTTCCATAAAAGAATTTCCTAATCTGGACATTAATACAGACATCAGCTTTACCCAGTTTTATGCATGGGGAGTAAGCAAACACTCTCCCGCCCTGCTGGACAGCCTGAATGTATGGATGGACAGCTTTATACAAACCAAGACATATAAAAATTTATATAATAAATACTTTAACTAATACCGTTAGCTATGATACAATTAGATAATGTACGCTGGGGATTTATCGGTTGCGGTGAAGTGACTGAAAAGAAAAGCGGTCCGGCCTTCAACATGATAGAAGGATCGAAAGTCGTTGCAGTAATGAGCCGCGATGAAGAAAAAGTAAAATCGTATGCACGCCGGCATAATATACCACGATGGTATACCGATGCGCAGGAACTGATAGGCGATGAAGACGTGAACGCCATTTATATTGCTACCCCTCCCTCATCGCATGCGACATTTGCCATTATGGCAATGAAAGCAGGAAAGCCTGTCTACATCGAAAAACCGATGGCTGCCAGCTATGAGGATTGTGCACGCATCAACCGCATATCGCAAGAAACCGGAATACCTTGCTTTGTTGCCTACTACCGTCGGTATCTGCCTTATTTCCAAAAAGTAAGACAACTGGTAGAAGAAGGAGAAATAGGAAATGTCATCAACGTACAGATACGTTTCGCCCAGCCTCCGCGAGCACTCGACTATAACAGTACCAACTTACCGTGGCGTGTTCAGCCGGATATTGCCGGAGGAGGTTACTTCTACGATCTGGCACCTCATCAACTGGATCTCTTGCAGGAAATGTTTGGCTGCATACTCGAAGCCGAAGGATACAAGAGCAACCGTGGAGGACTTTATCAGGCAGAAGATACCATCAGTGCCTGTTTTAAATTCGCATCCGGTCTGCCGGGTTCCGGCTCATGGTGCTTCGTGGCTCACGAATCTGCCAAGGAAGACCGCATAGAAATCATTGGCGACAAAGGAATGATATGCTTTTCTGTCTTCACTTACGACCCGATAGCCTTGCATACCGAACGTGGACGTGAAGAGATTCTTCCGCAAAATCCACCTTACGTACAGCTTCCCCTGATTCAGGCTGTAGTAGAGCATTTACAGGGAAAAGCAATATGTACGTGCGACGGTGTAAGTGCCACTCCTACCAACTGGGTAATGGACCGCATTTTAAATAAACTCTAAAAAGCCTTCAGTTACTGTTTTTATTCGGACAGCCGCATGAATTTTTCACGATATATCTTGATTCTGTCGCTGTTTTTCGGTCAGACACTATATGCTCAGACCGAAAAACAGCACAAATTCATGCAGCGCCTCGGAGAAATTTTCAGCGAAACAGACTCCAGTTATATCGAACCCAACAAATATAATCTGGCATTTATGATCGAACAAAGCTTTTGGCATGAGCGCTATCAGCTGGGAGCACGTATCGACAACCAACGCCAGAACATTACTTTCGCACCGACTCCTACACCTAAAATCGGAGCTTATTTCGGATGGAGATGGATTTTTCTGGGAATATCTTTCAGCTACCCGGAACTGTTGGGTAAAAGTCATAACGGTAAATCGAAAAAAGAATATGTATTCAACCTGTACAGTTCTCGCATAGGAGTGGACTTATATTACCGAAAAACAGGAAGCGACTTTCATATTACTTCATATTCCGGATTCAACCTGCCTGAAGATTATGAAGGACATAAATTCGAAGGATTCCAAAGCAAGATAGTCGGGCTGAATACTTACTGGATTTTCAACAACAAAAAATTCTCTTACCCTGCCGCCTACAGCCAGTCCACCAACCAGCGGCGCAGCTGCGGCTCATTTATGGCAGGATTTTCTTATTCACATCACAGCATCTCCTTCGACCATACCAAACTGCCTGCCGACATGATTGAACAAATCCGTTCACCGCTCAAGTTCAATAAGCTGGAGTATCGCGACTACAATCTCAGCTTCGGATACGGGTACAACTGGGTATTTGCAAAGAACTGCCTGCTGAATGTATCACTGATGCCTGCCATAGCCTACAAGAAAGCAAAACTGAACGGACAGCCGGCTGAAATGGAAAACAACTGGATGGAATGGATCAATGATATCAACTTCGATCTGGTGACTCGCGCGGGTATCACCTGGAACAACAGCAAATACTACGTAGGCGCTTCACTCGTACTGAATACCTACGATTACCGTAAATCAGACTTCTCAATGACCAATTCATTCGGCAGCCTGCGCATCTATGTCGGATTCAACTTCTGGAAGAAAAAGGAATACAGAGAAGATAAACAATAAAAAAACTTCACCACAGGCAATAAACATTGCCCACGGTGAAGCAGATAAACACACACAATTTAAATCCTATCTTTTTAGAAATGTACTCCTACTGTAAATAACAATTGATGACGCTCATTGTTCACTTTGGTAGGCGCTAACATCAAGTTTCCTGCCTGATCTATCCCACCATCGAAAGCATAGAAATCACCTTTGTAAAAATCGTATTTATAAGCTACGTCCGCATAAATCAGGCGTCCTCTGTAACCCAGTCCGACACTGACTGCCTGACGCGATTTCAGGTTCATATATTCGGCATCGGTACGAGTATTATCGGTAGCCGGAATATTCTTGAATGCGTCACTCGTAATAGGTGTCGAGCGGAAATGATATCCGGCACGCACACTGAAAGCCGATGAAACTTTTGTTTCCATACCAACACGGAACGAATGAACTCCTTTCAAGGTTTCCTTTATAGCAGCCTGACCGTTCAGTTCCCGACCTTCATAATCCTGTAGCTTGGTAGACGAATAACTCTCGAATTCATATTCGGCATCCAAAGCCATGATACCACCCACTACAGTACCGGCACTGACGTTGAAACGCCACGGAGTAATCAGCCTGTAATCCCATGCATATTGTCCACCGCTCAGATAGTCCATCAGATTTTCGGTATAGCTGGATGTAGAATTACCCAATGCTAAATTGCTTGTCAAGACAGAAGTGTAACGGTCGGACATATTATACCATACAGGCGTATGTATAGCCAGACCAAAACGGAACGGAGAATATTCGAACGGACGGATAATGGCACCCACCTTCAAGTCCAGTCCTGTACCCTCAGTCTTATACGTATTGTTCAATGTAAAATTGCCCTGATAGTCACCGTTCGATCTTTGCATATTCTCACCATACGAAGAATAGCGCAGATAATCTACATCGTATACGCCCAATGTCGCACCAAAATAAAAGCGGTCGCGGACATTAAAGGCAATATTGAAATCGTATTCGTTGATAGATCCCGTTTCGCGGCTGTAATATTCTCCGTCGATACCATTCCATCCATAAATACGAGTAATATTTCCCTGATCATTCCAGTCAACATCCACCAGTCCGGTACGTGCACCCATAACACCTAAATAAGGAGTATCGTAAAACGCACTTTCCGTATACGGGTTACCCGCATCCAGCAGAGCATCAAAATTTGTTTTGTTCTGATATCCTGCTCCGTTAATCATATCAGCCATCTGCCACGTCAGTGAGTTGCCGTTCAATCCCCCTTTCGAAGCAAACTGACGGTTAAAATTCACCAGTTTATGATAGTTGAATGCAAAGTTCAAAAATCTCAAATCGGTCTTATTACCAATCTTCGTACTCCATACGAAACCGATTTGATCGAACGAAGCACGATTACGCTTTTCGTCCATCACGCTTCCGCTAAAATCACTGTGCGACTTATTGGCATTAAAGCCAAAACTCAAAGCCACATCGTTACTCCGATAAAGACCAATACCGGCAGGGTTTGTACTGATGGTAGACAAATCAGCTCCCAAAGCACTCATTGCACCCCCCATACCCACAAAACGAGCCGTACCATTTACATCATTTCCTAAAAAGCGGAGCGCATCATATTGATTTTGTGCTGCTGCGGCAGAAGCCAGTGCACCTGCCACAGTCAGAACCATTATTTTCTTTTTCATAATTCAAACAATCTTCTATTTTACATTTTTATCTTCTGCTTGAACCTCCACCTCTGGAGCTGGAACGTGAAGAGCCTCCACCTACAGACGAACCACGGTTAAAGCTGCCGCCACTTCCTCCAGAGAAAGAACTGCTCGAACTACGAGGAGCAGAATAGCTATTGCTGGAACGGGTGTTCGAGTTATAGCTGGAACTGCGTCGGGTACTGCTCGGACGATTGTAGGTAGAGCCCGTACGGTCGACCGTACTGCTGGGACGTACATACGAACCGTTTCCACGAGAAGGCCGAGTGACAGAAGAACCGCTACCAGGCTGGAAGCTGGAACCTCCACCTACCGACGGACGTACAGAGCTGGACGTATTGTCGAAACCACTTCCCGGACGTACTACACGACCTATGGTAGAGTTAGAAGACGAACTTCTCCGCGAAGAGGTATTCGTATACCGGCTGGTATTACCGAAAACGGCGTTACTCCGTCTGGAAGAAGAATAACCTGTATATCTCGACGGACGATAGTCTGTGTGTCCTACACGATAATTGCCTGCCCAGTACGGATGATGATGATGCCAGCCCGGTCCCCAGTAACCGCCCCAGTATCCTCCCCAATAGCCACCCCAGTAGCCACCGTACCAATAGGGAGAATACCAACTGCTATAATACCATGGAGACGACCATCCCCAGCCGAATCCCCATCTTGGACCTGCAACGCCCCAGTTCCAGCGCCAGTCCCACCACAGCGGATTTGTAGCCGTCGGGAAAATATAAGCATACAAACCATCATCATACACATTCCAGTCCCATGAAGGATATACGCCATACACTACATCCCAGTAAAGCGGACTGCTTACAGGTATGGCATAACGTGGACTGCGGAAACGTATGATACGCATGGCGTATTCATAATCGTCTTGCGAACCTTCAAAACCATTCACCCATTCCCCACGCTCACTATAAGGCTTTTCTTCTATATACAATGTATCATTCTGCATAGAAAAAGTATTGTCGCGCGAAGTATAGCGTCGGTTGTATTCATCAATATCGCGAGTCTTTCCAGTTACGTCTTTCACCACAACTGTCGACCCGGGAGCTGCATATACCGTCGTATTGTTTGAGGTTTGCTTCGGAACGGACTGTACCTCTGTCTTCTGCTCCGTTTTATTTTCTTTTTTCGGAACGAAGTAAAGGTCGTCATTACTCTGCGCCATAGCCAGCCACGGCAAGCAAGCTATCAGCAACGAAGCACATATTCTACTTTTCATACACATATATCATTTATACGGTTTATTTCACTTACAAAAGTAAGGAGTTAATCGTTATGTACAAGTAGAAATTCCCTATTTCGATATAGGGTTTTCCCTATTTTCACTACCTTTGTGTGTACAAACGAATATCTCCATATATATATGAAATACTTTGAAGTCACTTTTACTGCACAGCCGTGCAATGAAATTGTTACCGATGTCCTGTCGGCACTGGCAGGTGAAATAGGTTTCGAAAGTTTTGTCGAGTGTGAAGGAGGCGTTCAAGCTTATGTACAGCAAAGCTTGTTCGACGAAAATGCCCTGAAAGAAACACTGGAAAACTTCCCTATACCCGATACGAAAATCACTTATACCATTACCGAACCGGAAGACAAAGACTGGAACGAGGAATGGGAAAAGAATTTTTTCCAGCCTATCGTCATCGACAACCGCTGCGTGATACACAGTACATTCCACCACGATTATCCGCGTGCTGAATATGACATTGTCATCAATCCGCAAATGGCTTTCGGAACCGGACATCACGAAACGACAAGTTCTATTCTGGGAGAACTGCTGGATGCCGACCTGAAAGGCAAGTCTGTACTCGACATGGGATGCGGCACATCCATTCTGGCTATTCTGGCAAGCATGAGAGGAGCAGACCCGGTAACGGCTATCGACATAGACGACTGGTGTGTAAACAATTCACGCGATAATATTGCCCTGAACCATATTTCAAACATTACAGTCGAACTGGGAGATGCATCGCTGCTGAAGGGACGCAAGCCGTTCGACATCATCATAGCCAATATCAATCGCAACATCTTGTTGAATGATATGGCTGCCTATGCAGCATGCATGCACAAGGGATCTGAACTTTATATGAGTGGCTTCTATGTAGAAGACATTCCTGCTATCCGCGAAAAGGCAGAAAGTCTGGGAATGACTTTTGTTCATCACCGGGAAAAGAACCGCTGGGTGGCTGTAAAGTTTGTAATGTAACAATATAAAAGACCTCAGTATCTCTTTCCGAAAAGATGCTGAGGTCTTTATTTTTTTTGTACGCGACTTATTCTTCTTTTTCCGCCTTCTTCAACTTAACTTCCGTAGTAGCCTGATAAGTACCTTGGCTCCAGCCGGACCCTTCCTCTATTTTTTCAAGCTTCATATCTTTCAGTAAAATAGAATCCGACTTGAAAACCTTGTTTTCGTCATTGAAATAGACTTTCTGCTCGTCCGGCACGGAACCAGTTGTAACAAACTTCTCTGCAGCAAATGCTCCTTTGCTGTCCGTGTAAATCGTATCCCCCGAACGATAATCATTATTGTACGCTCTGCGTACGATAACCTGAATATCTTCCAGCGGATTGCCTTCTTCGTCGGTTACTACCCCTTGAACCTGAAAACCAACCGTAGGTGTTCCATATTCCAACGGAATATCACCCGGGTCCTCATTACTGTTGCATGAAGCAAAGCCTAACAAGGCTAAAAATCCAGCCCAGACACGAGTACTAAAACAACTAACTTTCTTTCTCATAACTGTATGATTTTTACATTAAGGATTGACGATTCTTTTCAAATGACAGACCATTAACTCTCCTTGTCCATCACGCAAATGCATACCATTTCCACGACAATAACGGAAATACTTGCATGTAGCACACTCTCCTTTCTTCATCCATGTGCGGTCGCGATAAGGCTGATAGTTATTCTCCCAAACATCCATAAACTCATCTTTATAAATGTTTCCCTGATGGTAATCAGCACGAATGCTGGGGCAAGCGGATATAGAACCATCGATAAGGACTGATCCCACTGTTACTCCTGCCTGACAGGAAAAGAAATGATCGCGTACGTCGCCTTCATAATTACCTAAAAATCCCTCACATCCATAACTGATGCGTATACGCCCTTCCTTGCGAGTTTGCTTGATAAAATCGAGCATTCCACGAAATTCCTCGCCGGACAATTGAAGTTCGGCATCCCTGGCTGCACGTCCTACAGGAAATACCGTAAACAATCTCCACTGCTTTAAGCCAATGCCAATGAGAAACTCTTTCAATTCACTTAACCGTGCATAATTATGTTTATTGACGCACGTTACCACATCGAACACAAATCCGGGGAGAGCAGCCATCATACGAATGGCCCGAACAGCCTTGTCAAAACTTTGAGGATGCCCGCGCATCCAGTTATGCTCATCGGCAAACCCGTCCAGACTGACTGTAGCGGTATGCATTCCGGCCTTCAGCAAAGCAGTAAGACGTTCGGGAGTCATAGCCAGTCCATTGGTCACCATTCCCCACGGAAATCCTTTGTCGTGAATCGCTTTTCCACACTCTTCCAAATCTTCACGCATAAGAGGTTCCCCACCCGTTATCACGACAAAAACATGATGCGGATCGGTATGTAAAGCTATATTATCCAAAACCCGGAGAAAATCTTCTTTAGGCATATCGGCATAACCGGATATTTT
>HF993265.1 GCA_000436795.1 Bacteroides sp. CAG:1076 | reverse complement strand
GAGAGATAGCCGTATTTACTAAGTAAATTTCTGATAACGGTTTTGATAGCCATCCCATGAAAATTACCGAGCCATCCAACGGTTTTACTGTCTGCCGAGAAAGGCAGTTCGGCAAGTTTCATAAGGCTTTCTACGGTTGTTTCCTTCTTTAACCCTTTGGAGTAGCGTTTGGCGTGGGTAGCCATTTGTTCAACAGTCATGTACAACGTCTTAGAGAAGCCGTTAAGCAATTCAAAATAGCAGAAGTAACCTATGATCTTATCAGACTTCTTTTCTCCGTCAAAAGCGATCTCGCCAGTAAGTTTGTTCACTTTACGAACTTCACCATCAAAAACGACATCTGCGTTAATGGTACGGTATTGGTTGGATCTTTCCGCAAGCTGAATATAACCCTTGTACCCCAGTTGAAACGTTGGCTCCATAACCTTGATATACTTTTGGATAGGCTTACCGTCTGAGCCTATTTTGGGCTTACCTTTTTCGTCCAAATCATCTACTTTTTTGCTATTATTGAAGGGGATAATGAAAGCGTACCCCAAAGCCTTATTGATTGGCAACTTCAAAACAGCAGCTTTCAGACATTCCGCTACAACCGCTTTCGGCTCGCATAATTGTAAATTTGAATCCGAGTTGTATAGATCAATAATGGAAGCAACAAATGTGGAAGCATTCTTAGAAAGCGCATTTTTAAATTGTTCCATTACAGAAGGAGCGTTAAGCATAGTTTTCAACACATCTATTTTTTTTGCCTGTGCTGGCATTTTCGTTGATTGGGTACTAACTACTTGTGTACCACTTGAATTTTCTTGTGTCATAAAATTATTATTTAAAGTTGTTTGTATTCTTCCATCGTTCCATTTCCGGCAACACGTATCATCAAAGATTTATCTTTGCTAACCACGAGGTTTATTACTTGCGACATGGTAGGTATAAGATCGTTCACACTTTCCCGATTATCAATGAAAATGGGTGCTGTGATACCTACAGATCGACATATAGCGTTTATTATATCCAGCCCGGCATTGATTTTTGAAGCATTGTTTACATCGGCAAACGGCACACCATCTACAGAGCAAAAGCAGGTTATAGCCTCATTCCCATTCAACTTTTCGCTAATAAACGAGAACTTAACCAAAGAGAACATTCCGTTAATACGTTCCATCAACTTGTTGTCTTTTTCTTTCTGGAAGTCTTGTACCAAAAACTCCAAACGTTCTTGTTCTGCCAGAGCTTCATTGTTTTTATCTCTTCTATCCTCCAGATCCTCAATAACTTTATTGGAACGTTCTATAGTATCACGTTTACCCAGCTTCTTATTCAGCTCATCTATAGCCTCAGAAAGAATAGCCTTAGCTTCTTTCAACTCTGTTGTGTCTATAGGTTTGGCTTCTGCCTTTAACTGGTTTTCAAGATCTACGATTTCATTACTGAGAGAAAGCCAGGTAGGATCGGAAAGAATGATCTTTTGTGTATCTTGTTCTTCCGGCATATTCCCTTTACATTCATTGATATTATGCACCAATATTTCTTTCTCGTTACTCAACTGAGTTATAGCAGCTTGAATAATTGAACACTGCTTTTTAAGCTCTTCAACTTTTGCAGCTTTTTCCTTGCCTTCATTTTGCACTGCTTTCAGTCGGTTTGCCTTGTTGAGATTAAAGTTGTCCTGTAATTCTTGTTGCTTGGCTTGAATATCTTCTACCTCCAACTCTCTTTTACAAGTCGGGCAAATAAAAGCTCCTTCCGGGTACTGTAACGTTTCCGCATCTATGGCATAGAACTTACCTCTCAATACTTCCAAATCATTATTTAGAGCTTCGATAGTAGCTTTGATACGAGAATGATCCTCTTGTTTACGGGATATTTCAGCATCCTTGCTTTTAACTTGATATTCCAGCTTTGAAATATTATCCAGTACGTCATGGTAGGATTTATTGGCATTTTGTCTTATCTCATTTTCTCTTTGCGACTTGGCAAGTTTTTTGTTCCCGATTTGCTTTTGCAACTCAGATTTGGCTTTGAACTCTGCTTCTATCTGTTTGCTTTTATCGGCTAACTGGCTATCAATATCTTTAATTTTCTCTTTTTTGTCGGCTATTTCCTTCTCCAAAACCGCCCAGTCCTCACTTTCAGGCATTGCATCACGTACCGAATCAATTCTACCAGGAATACCCTTTAACTCATCTTTGATAGCTGATTTCTTAGAGGCTATTTCTTTTGCTAATTGCTCTAAGGTTCTGCCTGAAATAAGACTAATCAGCTCTTGAAACTTTGGATTGATATTGGCTACTTCCTCATTCGTAACGTTACCAGCCATTTCAAGCAACATAGCTTTCTGATCTTGCGCCTTCATGGTCGGGAAATATAACGGGTTAGTAATCATTCTAAAAACATCTTCCGGCAAGATCGCTGCTACTTCCGCATCATACTCCTTTTTCGTTTTGAGTTTTACACCATTCAAATAAAACTCTGTAGCATGGTTTTGAAGGACACCAGCGTTTACACCACTTCCCCATTTTTCAACATAGTTACGTTGCAGTTCAACATCTCTGCCATTGATAGACAATACACCAGTTACGCTATGTACAAGGTGTAAGATTGGTTTTCCATCTTCTCCCAACGTTTTAATGTTAAAGTTGGTATCAGCCCTATTCGTGCTGTCCTTCCCAAATAACAGCCACAAGAACGCATCTTGAAGCGTTGTCTTTCCTGTGCCATTTCCACCACAGATAAAGGTATTTTTATCTGTAAACTCTACTGTTAGATCCTGAATTTTCTTGAAATTCTTTAGGATCAATTTCTTTAAGAATACTTCTTTCATAATTTGTTTATATAAGTGTCTATTTTCTCTGTCTTTTCGATAGTTAATAATTCAGCTCTGGAGTATAGTATTTTGGAGCGTTTCTCTGCTCCATTCCTTGTAGGGTGTACAAGTTGCTGGCGTACCCACCGTTTTACACGAGCCTCACCGAATGATTTATAAGCCTCCCTTTGGGAAATGAGATCTTTTGCCGGAAATACCATTTTTGCGTAATTGGCAGCTCCAAGCTCAGCCATATCTTTACAGAGATTTTTAAGCTCGTATAGCTCCAGTACAATACCCATTATCTACATTTCCTTTTCCGTAATCTTTTAGCCCTCAACATTTTTCTGAAATAGTGCTGTACGCTTTCTGTATTGTACTGGTTATCTGTATAAAGTACATAGAACATCAGGAAGCACATAGCCGTAAATAGAAGTTGGTGCGAAGCTGAGAACGCAATAGCGCATACCAGGCAAGTAACCCCTAAAGCACCGAATATGGAGCAACCAACCAAATTTAAAAACGTGTCCGAACTCATATCAATGTTGCATTATTGTTATTTGAATAAGTTGTTTTGCATAGCATACCGCATAAACTCAGGGAACGAGTGTACACCGACTTTTCTAAAACTGTTTTTTCGGTGATTATTAACGGTATTCAAAGAGATAAATAATTTGTCTGCTATTTCTGAATCTGATTTGCCTTCATAAAGCAGCCTCATCACTTCAAGCTGTCTATCCGATAGCTTTGAATTAAATTTGGGGGCGCAAATGATCTTATCGCTTTTACACTCGCCACGTAGAGGACACCCGACAAATTCAAAACGGAAATTCCAGTTCTCATCAATATCTATCACATTATCGTATAGACCAAAGTTGCACTTTATAAATCTCCGTACAGCCAAAAAATCACGGTAACGCTTATTTTCAGAACTCTTTGAGTAAATTTCCATTAAAGCCGTATAAGCCTCAGTATAAAATTCTCTCAGTATTTCCAAGAAAGCCTGGATAAACTCAGTATCACTTTCTCTAAGTTGCCTTTCCGCTTCACCTAAAGGACGCATAGTAACTTCGCCTTCTGGTGTGGTGTAAAATTCGATAGGTTTCATATTACGATGCTTCAGGGAATAAATACTTGGCAGGAACTTTAAACTCTTTCTCTAAAACAGATTGCGCCAACGCATCCGGCTTTTGTGTTCCAGCGATCCAACACCGCACGGTTTTTACGGACTTCTTAGTAATCTTAGCCACCTTTTCTACAAATTCAGTTTTAGGAGCTTTGATACTACTTCTTTCGGGCAAATTCTTATACATTTGCGTAAAAGTAGGATAGTCTTTTTCTGTTAATTCGCTCATTTTCATTTGAAATATTATCACTCCTATAGGTTATTTTGCCTATATTTGTGGTGTTATTACTTTTATTACGTTGCAAATATATGTAACATTGGTAATATTACCAAATAAATCTCGTAATATTTTAGTAATATTTCAGAGAATATTATCATGTTATATTTTAAAAAGTCAATAAATGATTGATTTAAAAAGACTTAGGAAAGAAAAAGGAATCACACAGAAAGAATTAGCTCAACTTCTTTCATGTGGACAGAGTTTTATTGCCAACGTAGAGAATGGCAGAAGGGATTTACCACCCGTCAAAATAGAAATATTAGAAAGGAAATTTGGTAATATTTGCAGTTATATTACCAATGATATAGAAGAGATAAAGCCGATAGAAAATAAGCCTAAAACCATTGCGCCAAAACAACATTCACAGACTGAAAAAATGGAAGTATCTACAGATATTCTGTTTGCTGGTGCAGACGCTTTTTCCAGGCAGCTAATACAGCTAATGAACGAGAAGCTGATAGCACCCTATTCTATGATTACCGAGAAAGAAAAAGAGATAGAACGGTTAAATAGAGAAATAGGTCGCCTCGAAGCATTGTTAGAGGTAAGCAAAAAAATGAATGCCCAGCAGGAAGATGTTGCAAAATGTGCAGATGCCGTATAGTATTTGGCTTTAAACAGATTAAATATTAGAGTATGGAAGATTATAGCAAACTTGTAATAGAATTGTACAGAGAGCAATTCTTGGCTTATACAGTAGGTTTACCCGTAAACGTAGATAGCATTTTCAGTGTTCAAGATTGCCTTCTTAAAGCGATTGATAAAGCAAAGGTTAATAATGAGCCTACAGATTACTTGGTGAATTTGAAAAATGAAGTTGATTTTTTGAAGTACCAAATTCTAAGATAATGAATAATGCAGAAGCTAACAGACCTATTGCAAACCGTTTCTTTGAAGCCTTTGATGCTCTTGTGGCAATGGGTAAGATAAAAAGCGTGAGAAGCTATTGTGATCCCAACGGTGTAGATAGGCGAAATATGGAGTTACTTCGTAAAGATCCTACACGAAACTTACTACAACCATTTTGGCTGGTTCCTTTGATTACCGAATATGGTGTTAGCGCAAAATGGCTTCTTACTGGAAAAGGTAAGATGTTAGAAAAATAAAGCGATACTTTAAACAGTGTCGCTTTTTCTTTTCCCCTTAATAATCCCCTATATATACTCTATTATTAATATATAATCTTCTTATTATTATATTATATATATACCCCCGTTTAAGTTTTGCTTAGGCAATTTGCTTAAGCAAAAGTGTTTTTTGTGCAAATCATCACAAAAGCCGTTTGCGCTATAACAAACTGATAATCAGTTATATATTAGTGGTTTGATATGCAAACATACGGACACAACAAATTTTGCTTAAGCAATTTGCTTAGGCAAATCTTCAAGCAAAAATAACATTTTGCTTACCTTTTTGCTTAGGCAAATTGCTTAACCAAATTGCTTAGGCATTTTGCTTAAGCAAAACGCAAAGCATTATACACCAGCAAATTACACTTTATTGGTGTGCTGTTGTATCATCTTCATTTTGCCTAAGCAAATTGCTTAAGCAAAATAGTTTTCTTTGTACTTTTTCATTTATAGGCTCCTTAGTTTCGCTGATATTTATATTCACCAGGTTAATTACTTTCCTGTTCGCTTGATCTATAGGATCCCATGATTTTTTTATGTAGATGTCCGTTACCCTCATACTATCATCAACATGATTAAGAGAAGTATGTACGGTGTATTTATCTACTCCTGCATCATTTAAAGCTATAGTAGCCCATGAGTGCCGAGCTGCGTAAAACTCCAAATCATCTACACCAACTAACTTTCCTACTTTCTTTAACCCCTTGTTTAGAGCCGTACTGAAAGTATTTACATCTGCATACATCGTATAAAACCTGAATACCCTTTTTCCTGTAGGATCCCGATATTTATCTACAAGAGCTTGGTATTCCGGTTCTACTTTGATTGAGATTTCAGCTTTATCAATGCGTCTTTCTTTGGTTTTTATTCTTTGGTATGTAATACGTCCGTTCCTATAATCTGTACAATTATATAAGTCTATAGCATTCATGCCAATTAAACCAAAGCTCAGCAAGAACACATCTTTTGCAAAATTGAATCTATTAGTACCGGGCTGGAGTATCTTAGTATATTCCAAATTTGCAATAGCTTGTATTTGCTCAACCGTCAAAGCTCGCTTTCTCGTTGCCGGAAGTTTCGGGAAATCAATGTGAGAAAAAGGGGAATAAGGTATTCGGATAACTCCAGCATCCTCATCGTTGAACTCTTTTTTCGCTCTGTTGTATATAGCCCTCATCCTATTTAAATAGTTGTGAGTTACATACCCCCTTGTTACATTTGGCTGTTTGTTTATCCAATCAGCCCAATTTTGCAAAAACTTAGCTGTTATTTCGGATAACATAACCTTTTCCCGACCAACAAACTTAACCAATGATCTAACAGCACATATATAGGTATCTGCATTACCTCCATGTCCTGCTTCTTTCATTCGTTTTATTTCCTTCCAGGTGTAGGCTGCAATATCAAGATCAAATTTTTCATTCTCATTATCGGTAGTAATGATTCTGATAATTTGCTCCATAGTCATACTGGTTTGCCTTTCACCCCAACGATCCAAACGTTTACGATACGTCCTTATCATTTCATCAGTAAGATCTATGTAATGCTGATTTTTGATTTTAAAGGTTTTCTGGGTAATATCTTCCTTATATATAAAATAAGGTGTAGCCAGGTATCGCTTTTCTCCGTTGTGTGTTACACGTATCTTAATATTATAGGTTCCGTCCTTCTTTTTTTGATGGGCGTAAACCTCCGCTTTAAATGTTGCCATAACTTTTGTAGAATATTTGTAGAACTATTTACTGCAAAAGTACCTCACTTATGCGGATTATGCGGTAACACGATCACTACCAAAATCTGTCATTTTGTACCCCCGATGGGAATCGAACCCATATTTTCGGTTTAGGAAACCGACGTTCTATCCGTTGAACTACAAGGGCTTATGCAGATTTGCACAAATTTTCAAAGAACTATTGCCTATCATTCAAAGGATAGATTGGGCTGAAAAATCGGTTACTCTTTAGGAAACCGTTGTTCTATCCGTTGAACTACCAAGGCATAATATTAGGAAACTTCTATTCTATCCGTTGAACTACAAGGGCAGTGATTGCAAATTTACTGCTTTTTCATAATATCCCAATGTTTTTGTTTGAAAAACTTGAGGCATACCTTTACAAATGAAATAAATGCGGTTTTATTTTGATTTTTAAAGGAAGTTCGCCAATTTTGCGATTAGTGAATTTGTAAACTTTAAATAGCATATTATGGCAGAAGAAATGATAGTCAAGGAGCTGGATGATGTAGTCGTTCGCTTCTCGGGTGATTCAGGCGACGGTATGCAGCTGGCTGGGAATATGTTTTCCAATATCTCGGCTGCCGAAGGAAATGATATCAGCACCTTTCCGGATTATCCGGCTGATATTCGTGCTCCGCAAGGAACATTGACAGGGGTTTCAGGGTTCCAGGTGCATATCGGTTCTGGTAAGGTATATACTCCGGGCGACAAGTGCGATGTACTGGTAGCGATGAATCCAGCTGCATTGAAAACACAGTATAAATTTTGTAAACCGCAGTCGGTTATAATCATTGATACAGATTCTTTTATGAAGCGTGACTTGGAAAAGGCACAGTTCGTATTGGAAAATCCTTTTTCAGAGCTTGGCATTAAAAATGAAGTGGTAGAAGCTGCTATCACCACAATGTGTAAGGAGAGCTTGAAAGATAGTGGACTTGACAATAAGTCCATTATGCGAACCAAGAATATGTTTGCATTAGGATTGGTTTGCTGGCTTTTTCATCGCGATATAAGTGTAGGCGAAAAACTGCTGCGCGAAAAGTTTGCGAAAAAGCCTGAAATAGCCGAAGCTAACGTAAAAGTGCTTTACGATGGTTATCATTTTGGAGAAAATACCCATGCCTCGGTTGCCATGAGTTATTTGGTTCCCAGCAAGGAACAGAAGGTAAAAGGGCGTTATATGGATATTAACGGAAATAAGGCTACTGCATATGGGCTGATAGCTGCTGCCGAAAAAGCTGGCTTGCAGCTCTATTTGGGTTCTTATCCTATTACTCCGGCTACTGATATTCTGCACGAATTGGCAAAACATAAGTCACTTGGTGTGAAAACAGTTCAGTGTGAGGATGAGATTGCTGGATGTGCTTCGGCTGTAGGAGCTGCTTTTGCTGGCGCACTGGCTGTAACCAGCACATCGGGACCCGGTATCTGTCTGAAGAGTGAGGCTATGAACCTGGCGGTTATTACCGAATTGCCTTTAGTTGTAGTCGACGTACAGCGTGGTGGACCATCTACAGGTCTTCCTACCAAATCAGAGCAGACTGACTTATTACAGGTCTTATATGGCCGAAATGGTGAAAGTCCGATGCCTGTCATTGCGGCTTCTTCTCCAACTGATTGTTTTGATGCGGCGTATATGGCTTGTAAGATTGCTTTGGAGCACATGACTCCGGTTGTGTTGCTGACAGATGCATATATTGCCAACGGTTCGGCAGCATGGCGTTTACCCGATTTGAACGAATATCCTGCTATTTGTCCTCCATACGTAACTCCAGATATGGCAGGAAACTGGACACCATTCCAGCGTAATCCTCAGACGGGTGTGCGTTACTGGGCTACTCCGGGTATGGAAGGCTTTATGCATCGTATAGGTGGTCTGGAGAAAAGTAATGAAACAGGAGCCATTTCTACAGATTCGGAAAATCATAACCTGATGACACGTTTGCGTGCTGAGAAAGTCGCAAAGATTGCCGATTCTATTCCGGAACTGAAAGTAGAAGGTAATCCGGAAGCCGATTTATTGATTGTAGGTTTTGGCGGAACGTATGGTCATTTGCATTCTGCTATGGATGAACTTAACAAGCGAGGAAAGAAGGCTGCACTGGCTCATTTCAGATTTATCAATCCTTTACCTAAAAATACCGCAGATGTACTCCGACGTTATAAAAAGATTGTAGTTGCAGAGCAAAATATGGGTCAGTTGGCAGGCTATTTGCGTATGAAAGTTGAAGGTATTCACCTGCATCAGTTCAATCAGGTAAAAGGACAGCCTTTTGTCGTTCAGGAATTGGTTGATGCGTTTACTAAATTAATGGAGGAATAAACAATGAGTGAAACAAAATATACAGCAGCAGATTATAAAGCAGGGCAGCCACGCTGGTGTCCGGGATGCGGTGACCATGCATTTTTGAATTCCTTTCACAAGGCTTTAGCCGAACTGGGTGTACCTCCCCATGAGATAGCGGTTATTTCAGGTATTGGCTGTTCATCGCGTTTGCCTTACTACATGAATACATACGGCATGCATACCATTCATGGACGTGCTGCTGCTATTGCAACGGGTGCAAAAGTAGTGAATCCTGCTCTTACTATCTGGCAGATTTCAGGTGATGGTGATGGACTGGCCATTGGTGGTAATCATTTTATTCATGCCATTCGTCGTAATGTAGATATTAATATCATTTTGTTGAATAACCGTATTTACGGATTGACCAAAGGACAATATTCTCCTACTTCAGCACGTGGATTCATCAGTAAGTCTTCGCCATATGGTACGGTAGAAGATCCGTTCCGTCCTGCTGAATTGTGCTTTGGAGCACGTGGACGTTTCTTTGCCCGTTGTGTGGCTGTAGATGGTGGCCCTTCTGTCGACGTATTGAAGGCGGCAGCCCGTCATAAAGGGACATCAGTAGTAGAAGTTCTTCAGAATTGTGTGATATTCAACGATGGGACCCACAATGCTGTTGCCAAAAAAGAAGATCGTGACCGTAATGCTATTTATCTGGAACATGGCAAACCGATGCTTTTTGGCCCGAATAAGGAATTTGGCTTGATGCAGGAAGGCTTTGGACTGAAGGTTGTCAAATTGGGCGAAAACGGGATTACAGAAAAAGATATCCTGGTACACGATGCCCACTGCGAAGATCATACACTTCAACTGAAGCTGGCACTTATGGAAGGCCCCGATTTCCCGATAGCCTTAGGAGTTATTCGTGATGTGGAAGCTCCTACGTATGATGCGGCTGTCGAAGCACAGATAGAAGAAGTTTCAGCAAAGAAGAAATACCATAATTTTGCTGAATTGCTGGCTACAAATGATACTTGGGAAATAGAATAAAGAATAAGAAAATATGAGGAGTCGATAAATTATCATTTGGCTCCTTATATTTTTTTTGTTCTTCTTTATTCAAAATTTTGTATTTTTGTAGTATATCTTATATAAAATATGAATTATGGGGAGAGGTTTTCACTATATAAAAATCTGTTTTGCAGCCATTCTTATGGCGTGTGTTCAGTTAGTGTTTGCTTCCGGTTCATATTCTTCTTTTACAATTAATCACCTGCAAGGGCTTTCAAACAGTGCCGTTTTAAGTATTCTGCAAGATAATCAGGGTTTGATGTGGTTCGGTACTTATGACGGTTTGAACTGTTACGATGGAAGGACAATAGAAGTATTCCGTACCGACTTTTCAAAAGGAAGGACACTGGATAATAATATTATTTCCCGTATTCAAATTGCAGCAGATGATAAACTATGGGTACAAAGTTTTTCTGGAGTGAACCTGTTTTCTACCGATTCTTTGTCGGTTATAGATAATTATATTTTTCCGGATGAAGAAACAATTGTTTTTTCTAATCGGAAAGGCAATAGTTGGATTGTCGGGAAAAGGAACATATATTATTACAATGTTCGTCATCGGTGTTTTGTGAAGGCTGGTAAAATGAATTTTCATTTAGACAATCTTCAGCAAAGTGCTTTTGTTGATGAAAAAGGAGAACTTCATATTGTGCCTGTGAATGATACCAAAATGTATCATTTTTCATTAAATTCTTTTTCTACAGATTCTTTACAGACAAATTTGCAGGTTACATCATCTCTTCTACATTCTAAACCGATTAAAAAGACTTTTATTCAAAGTGAAGTAATTTGTTTTATTGATTCGGCGGACGATTTATATTTGTATGATGCTTCAAAGAAGTCCAAAGTGTATATTCGCAATGTAGGCGAACTCCTGAGAAAGTATGGTAGTTTTATGAATGTCTTCCCTTTTTATGATGACGTATTAATTACTCTTCATACAGGTGGCATACTTCGTCTGATGGCTTCACAACAATATCAGGAAGATTTGATGCGTGTCGATTTACGTATATTTTCTGCTTATACAGATAGTCAGCAGGGGATTCTGTGGATGGGTACAGACGGGGCTGGTGTGGTAAAGTTTGCCAAAAAGGATGCATTGGTTACGAATTTAATGTTAAGTCGTATGTCTCCGTCAATTAGTGGACAGGTAAGAGGTATTATGACGGATCATTATGGAACTTTGTGGATTGGAACAAAAGGGGACGGGCTGATACGTATACCCAATTATCAGAAGGAACTTGATATAAACCTAAAATCCGCAACTATCATCCAATACACGATTA
>HF993264.1 GCA_000436795.1 Bacteroides sp. CAG:1076 | reverse complement strand
TTAACAAAGGTTGGAGTACAGCGGTACTCCTTTTTTTATGTCCATACGTGAAGGAACCGTTCATTATACCCAAAAAGCTACCCCAAATATTTCTTGAGATAGCTTTCTTCGAATACAATCATATTTTCTTTTCAATAAGATGCCGTAGCATTCAATCCTGCTTTTTTCAGTAATGCTACAATACGGTCCAGCTCTTCGTGTGTAGCTTTTTGCAGGAAATGGTCGGGAGTTTCACGATCTATTGTATAAATCATGACTTGACGGGGAGCAATCTGCTTTACAGTTTCGAGCCATGGCAGTACAAAACGGTCGGAAGTATTGTCTATATCCAAACCTTCGTCGGTCCTACCTTTCATAAACATGGTCTGAATAATCAAATTACCCTTAAAGGCTTTCATTCCTTCGATTATCTTGTTTACATCGTAAGTTCCCGTAGGACGATCTACCCGTTGAATATACTCCGCATCCACCGTATCGAGCTTTAATATGTTATTATCGATCTTATTCAATGCTTCGAAAACCTTTTCCTTGTGAATAAACGTAGAATTACTCAACACACTGACTTTTGCATTCGGGAAATACTTATCACGCAATGCCAAAGTATCTTCTATAATTTCCGGGAAATGAGGGTGAGCAGTAGGTTCTCCATTACCTGCGAACGTCAGAACATCAGGAACAGGACCATTGGCTTGCATATCAATCAAACGCTTTTCCAAGGCTTCACGTACTTCTTCACGAGTCGGAAGTTTCTGTTTCGGCCGATGATCTTTATTATATCCGCATTCACAATAAATACAATCGAATGTGCAAAACTTACCATCGGCAGGAAGTAAGTTTATTCCCAGCGAAACGCCTAAACGCCGGCTATGCACGGGACCAAATATAGGAGAAGGATAAATAACTGTTGACATAGGTCGTATTAGTTTTAGTTTACGGACAAAAGTACACATTATATTCTTATTACCACTTTACTTTCAGTTGTAATTGTATATCCGACTTACGGTTTCCTTGTATTTCCTCTGTTCCCGAACTGATCCGGTCACGGTCTTTATAGTAAGTCAATCCCCATTTTCCCTGAATTATTAACCGGTTCTTATAATTATACTTTAAATTGACTGCCCAACGGCTGCCTCTTCCATAAAAAGAAAACATAGAAAAGGCATACAGCAAGCCCGGTTCATACATATAAATGCGTGAGTCATAATTCTGTGTATGAAACCAAGCTCCACTACATAAAATCTGTACCGGTACAAAAGATAAACTGGTACCCAGTGTTCCGTTAATAAAACCTCCGCTCGAAGATGATCCGGATTTATAAGCAGTATGCACATATTCGGTTGCAGTTTTCAACCAGAATTTATCACAGGGTTTATACGATAGTTGATAATGCAGACGCTGACGGATATAAGGCAATATATATTTTTTCTCATCGGCTGAAGTGTAGTTTTTCGCTTTATTCTTATAGCTATACTTTATCAACATAGTCAGTGAATTAATAGGTGAATAACTCAACTGACACAAACCATCAAAACCGGATGTATGATCTTTATCAACCTGATATCTTCGATAAAAGAAATGGAAGAAGTCACCATAACATGCAATCTTCAATTTACTGAAAAAGCTGGATTCCAGTCCTATATAAATACCCGTTTCATTCTGTAATTTAGAATTTTCGCCAAAAGCATCTGCATAAATAGCCTGATAACGTTTATCATAGTATCGGTTAATAAGTAAGAAACTTGTATGAACAGCCGGTGAATAACTTAGCATATTCAGTGTAGCAACTCTACCAGATTTATCGAAGGCCGTTTCCCCTGATAAAATAAACTTATGGAAAAAGAACTTATAACTTCCTCCTACATTGAAAAAATATTTTCCACGAGGATAATACAAATTGTAGGGACGAAAATCAGGATTCAACACTTTGTTGAAAACAGTATAAACACCTGTTAAACCAAATTCAAATTGTTTTCCATTATATATTAAATTACTACCAACCAAATGATTATTTATAGTATTCTTCTTTTCAATATCTTTTTTCAACCGATGATATCCATCCGTTTTCAACGACTTTATAAACATATCTTCTATACGTGCATCCCGCTTACGAAATGAATAAAAAGCAGACAATGTCCAACGTTTCTTTAGATTATATGTAGCAGCTATCCCCTGTAAATAATTGCTTTCATCTGTCGAAGTATATTTGGTTATTCCTCTTCCCATACGGTTCATACTTCCTAATGAGCCCGACTTTCCCAAATTAAATCCTCCCGTATTGATAACCAGTCCATATCCGAAACTTACCCGATAATTACCTATTGCAAATGCCTTCAACTTCTTTATATTTTGTAGAAAGAAATAAGCAGAATAAAAATCGTACCCTTTTTTATTGTATCTGCAGAAAAAGGGCTCTCCGGCATCTTTCTCAGCTGTAAATCCCATATACAACTGATTTCGAAACTGAAACCGATAACGCAGATTATGGTAGAGCGGATCTCCATAATACTTGCGGTTGGGATATTTTTCCAAAAGCTTTTCATTATAATCTGCATACCCCGATTTCATATACAAAGGAATATCCACACGTGTTAACAACTCCTGTTTATTATATTTCAAGACATCTTTCCACCAGAACTTATCTTTCTCTTTTTCAGCCTCTCCAATATAAATAAAATCTTCCAGAAATTTCCTGGTCTGCCAGTCCATACCTTCTATTCCCAACAACTCCTTCTTACTTACCATCGGACCATATTTATATATATAATACAAGATATTTTCTATCATCTGATCCGACAGAAAGGGCAACTGCTCCAGTTGTTCTTTGGTAACCGTATTGATATTAAAAGGATGCTCTGCCAGTTCACTGAGAAACTCATATTGCTCTTGCCAGTTGCTTATATCCTCAGTTTCGGAAATATCCTCCTTCCACTCAACCCAATTCGATTGAGCTTGTAAGTCAGTAACTATATAACTAACTAATACACAAACAATAAACGTTCTTATTAACATTCTATTCACAGCTTTTCAACGCCTTGTATAAGTTAAAAATTCGTATTATCAGACACAGCTTCATTATTATGCGTATTTTTGCGAGCATGAAAAATAGTGTATACATATTACTATTTCTGCTGATAGCTTTTGCACTGAAAGCCAACGCACAAAAGCATTCTCCATCGGACACTAAGGGATATATGGTTCCTGTTTGTGTATATGAAGGAGATACTATACCTTGTATAACGCTAAAAAATATATATGTATACCCTCGATTGAGGTTTAAAAACAAAAAACAAGAAAGATATTACTATAAACTGGTAAGAGATGTAAAAAAGACACTTCCACTGGCGAAGGAAATAAACAGGGCAGTTATCGAAACATATGAATATCTACAGACTCTTCCTAATGAGAAAGCACGCACACGCCATATAAAGATGGTAGAAAAAGGTCTGAAGGAACAATATACGCCTCGAATGAAAAAACTTACTTTCTCACAAGGGAAATTACTGATTAAGCTAGTAAACAGGGAATGTAACCAGTCGTCTTACCAACTGGTAAAAGCATTCATGGGTCCGTTTAAGGCAGGATTTTATCAGACATTCGCAGCTCTGTTTGGAGCAAGCTTGAAAAAAGAATATCATCCTGATGATGAAGATAAGATGATAGAAAGAGTTGTTACCCTTGTAGAAAACGGACAGTTATAACAATAGTGATAATCAATAAATTAACAAGTTATCAATAAGGTTATCAACAAAGAATAATACCTTATTCCTTCAATGGCAGGAACAAGGTATTACTTATACTTATTTCATCATTTTATTGGCAAATTCCCACAGAACAATACCTGCAGTTACCGAAACATTCAACGAATGTTTGGTACCATATTGAGGGATTTCAATGCAACCGTCACACATATTCACAACTTCCTGCTGTACTCCTTTTACTTCGTTTCCCATCACAATAGCATATTTTTTATCTGCTTCCAAAACTAATTTATCAAGCATTGTACTGCCTTCGCACTGTTCAATAGCCAGTACAGTATATCCATTTGCATGAAGTTCATCTACAGCATCTTGTGTACGCTTGCAATATTTCCAGTCGACAGTATACTCAGCTCCCAGAGCAGTCTTATGCATTTCTGGATGAGGAGGTGTAGCTGTAATGCCACATAAATAAATACAATTAACCAGAAAAGCATCCGAAGTACGAAAAACCGCCCCTATATTATGCAGACTACGTACTTCATCCAACACTACAACCAGTGGAAGTTTTCTTGCTTCCTTAAATTCTTCCACCGACAGACGGTGCATTTCGGTTATTTTCAGTTTTCTTAATTCAGACATAATTCAATCTTTATTCCGTTCACAAAGATAGGAAACTATATTTATAACCTTGTTGAAAACGGTGGAAAAGGTGTAAAAAACCAAATCAAAGAAAATGAAAAATAAATCTTGCATTATCCGATAAAAACGTTATGGCTTCCAGAAAACCAACAATCCAAGAAACTTAACAGAAAGTTTCATCAGTAGTTTAAACATATTTTTTAGCTAAAAATCGGAAGTGAATAAAGGGAAAGTTTTTAACTTTGCGACATATCAACAATTAGTTAATAGAAGCAGTAAAACATATAATATCAATACATAAGCTTGTTAATGGCTAACTAATATCTCCACTTCGGATATTTATAACCTAAAAAACAAGAAATCCGGTATTCTTTTTACCAACACTATTAACGGCCTATTATAACTATCATATATTCTTTCAAAAAAGAAGAAAAAATATAATCTAATAATGAATAAAGAAGAATGGTTGAAAAGGGGTTATGTAACTGAACCCGTAGATAAGGCTCTCGATTTGAAAGCTGAAATAGACAAGTTGCGCAAGGAAAAAAACGCAGTTATCCTCGGGCATTACTACCAGGCTGACGAAATACAGGAAATTGCAGATTTTATCGGTGACAGTCTTGCACTGGCACAATGGGCAGCAAAGACCGATGCTGATATCATTGTAATGTGTGGAGTACACTTCATGGGAGAAACGGCAAAAATATTGTGTCCTGACAAAAAGGTACTGATTCCTGACTTGAATGCCGGGTGCTCACTTGCCGATAGTTGCCCTGCTGATGAATTTTCTCAGTTTGTCAAAGAGCATCCAGACCATACGGTCATTTCGTATGTCAACACCAGTGCGGCAGTAAAAGCGGTAACTGATGTCGTAGTGACTTCTACAAATGCCAAGCAGATAGTAGAAAGTTTCCCAAAGGAACAAAAAATTATTTTTGGTCCGGATAAAAATTTGGGTAATTATATTAACTCTATTACTAACCGGAGTATGTTACTTTGGGATGGAGCTTGTCATGTACACGAAAAATTTTCCGTCGAAAAGATTATAGAGTTAAAGAAACAATATCCGGATGCGGATGTATTGGTACATCCAGAATGTAAAGGTGCAGTTGCAAAGCTGGCTGATAAAGTAGGATCGACGGCTGGATTGTTAAAATATGCTATGGCAAGCGACAAGAAAAACTTTATAGTGGCTACAGAGAGTGGTATCCTTTATGAAATGAGAAAGAAATGTCCGAATAAGAATTTTATTCCGGCTCCTCCGGAAGATAGCACATGTGCTTGCAATGAATGTAACTTCATGCGCTTGAATACTCTCGAGAAATTGTATAATACCTTGAAGTACGAGTGGCCTGAAGTAAAAGTTGATAATGAAATCGCTGAAAAGGCAGTTCGACCTATCAAGAAAATGCTGGAAATTTCAGCAAAGCTCGGATTATAGGCTAAAGTGTTAAAAAAGGAGTGATAAAAATATGCTTTTTCTTAAAACGTGTTATAAAGCATATTTTTATCACTCTTTTTTTGCTTGTTTGCAGGAAGTCCGTATCTTTGCACTGTGTTTTTCATAGTATTAGATTTAAGGTTAACAAAGGTTGG
>HF993263.1 GCA_000436795.1 Bacteroides sp. CAG:1076 | reverse complement strand
ATATGCCTATCAATCTGCTGACAATAGAAAACATCGACTTCTACTTAAATGCACATAGCAACAATAACTAACATATAATTTATGGAAACAACTTATCTAAAAATCAACCCGGCAGACAACGTTGCTGTTGCCATTACTCCTCTGAAAGCTGGCGAAACAATCCAGGTAGACGGACAGGAGATAACCTTAAAGACAGATATTCCCGCCGGACACAAAGTAACACTGCAAGACTTCAACGAGGGTGACAACATTATCAAATACGGTTATCCGATAGGACATGCTATTAAAAATGTACCTCAAGGTAGCTGGATTTGTGAAAAAGAAATAAAGACCAATCTGGCTGGATTGCTGGATTATACATACAACCCGGTAGAGGTTTCGCTGGATATTCCACAGGAAAACCTTACTTTCAAAGGCTATCGCCGTAAAAACGGTGATGTGGGTATCCGCAATGAAATATGGATTATACCGACAGTCGGCTGCGTAAACGGTATCGTAAATCAGCTGGCCGATGCACTTCGTCGCGAAACCAAAGAGGAAGGAATTGATGCTATTATGGCGTTTCCGCACAACTATGGATGCTCTCAGCTGGGCGATGACCACGAAAACACAAAGAAGATTCTGCGCGACATGGTGCTTCACCCCAATGCAGGTGCCGTACTGGTCGTAGGTTTGGGATGCGAAAACAACCAGCCCGACATCTTCCGTGAATTTATCGGCAAGTACGATGAAGATAGAATCAAATTCCTGGTAGCCCAAAAGGTGGACGATGAATTCGAAGAAGGCATGAAAATCTTGCGTGACTTGTATGCGAAATGCAAACAGGACGTACGTACCGACATACCTTTGTCGGAACTTCGTGTAGGATTGAAATGTGGTGGTTCGGACGGATTCTCGGGCATTACAGCAAATCCTTTGCTGGGAATGTTCTCCGATTTCCTGATTGCTCAGGGAGGTACTTCGGTACTGACCGAGGTTCCTGAAATGTTCGGTGCAGAAACAATCCTGATGAACCGTTGCAAGACTCCGGAACTGTTTGAAAAGACTGTACACCTCATCAACGACTTCAAGGAATATTTCCTTTCACACGGAGAGCCGGTAGGAGAAAATCCGTCACCGGGTAATAAGGCAGGAGGTATCTCTACACTGGAAGAAAAAGCATTGGGATGTACACAGAAATGTGGAAAGAGTTATGTTTCGGGCGTGATGCCTTACGGAGAACGCCTGCAGACAAAGGGACTGAACCTGCTTTCTGCTCCGGGAAATGACCTGGTTGCCGCTACAGCACTGGCCTCTTGCGGTTGCCATATGATATTGTTCACAACCGGACGCGGCACACCGTTCGGAACTTATGTCCCGACAATGAAAATATCCACGAACTCTCGTCTGGCAGCCCACAAGCCGGGATGGATCGATTTCAATGCGGGAGTTATTGTAGAAAATGAACCAATGGCAGTAACCTGCAAACGTTTCATAGACTATGTCATTAAAGTAGCAAGCGGAGAATGGGTAAACAATGAAAAGAAAGGTTACCGCGAAATTGCTATCTTCAAGACTGGTGTAACGCTATAACCCAACAAGAATTCTCGGAAGCCGACGACGGTATTATACCACACAGCCGGTTTTCTGAGGAAAAACAAGGAATCTCTGAGAAACACGCTAAATGATTTTCAGAGATTCCTTTATATAATATTATAAGTAAAACTATCACATGGACTTTAACAAACTAACTCCCATCGTCAACAAGCCTAACGGCTGGGCCTTGATGCCATTAGTAGTATTTCTTTGCCTCTATCTGGTAACGTCATTAATCGTCAACGATTTTTATAAAGTTCCCATCACGGTGGCATTTCTGGTAGCTTCTATCTATGCTGTAGCTACAACAAAAGGATTAAGCCTCAATGACCGAGTCCTGCAATACTCGTCAGGCGCAGCCAATAAAAACATCATGCTGATGCTTTGGATTTTCATTCTGGCCGGAGCCTTTGCCCAGTCTGCAAAAGCCATGGGAGCAATAGATGCCACTGTGAACTTGACACTTATGCTACTTCCCGACAATCTGCTGCTGGCAGGAGTCTTTCTTGCGTCCTGCTTCATCTCACTATCTATCGGAACATCGGTCGGAACAATCGTAGCTCTTGTACCCGTAGCAGCAGGTATTGCAGCCAAAACAGATGTCAACCTGGCTTTTATGACCGCACTCGTCATCGGAGGATCATTTTTCGGCGACAACCTTTCCTTCATTTCCGATACCACAATAGCCGCTACCCGTACACAAGGATGTGTCATGCGCGACAAATTCCGGGTAAACTTTATGATTGCTGTACCTGCCGCCTTACTTGTTTTCATATACTATATCATTTATGGTGCACAAGTCGAATCGGCAAGTAATGCCTATTCCATAGAATGGGGCAAGGTAATCCCCTACCTCATTGTTCTGGGAACAGCCATTGCCGGCATGAATGTTACGCTGGTACTGCTGCTCGGCTTGCTTTCTACCGGCATCATCGGCTTTATATACGGCAGCTTCGACCTGTTCGGCTGGTTTGCTTCAATGGGAGAAGGTATCACCGGAATGGGAGAACTTATCATCATTACCCTGATGGCAGGAGGTATGCTCGAACTGATTCGCTTCAACGGCGGAGTAGACTATATCCTACATCGCCTGACACAACACGTAAAAAATAAAAGAGGTGCCGAACTGAGCATTGCGGCTTTAGTCAGCCTTGCCAACTTCTGTACGGCAAACAATACAATAGCTATCATAACAGTAGGACCGCTGGCAAGCAACATTGCCGAACAATTCAAGGTAGATAAGCGGAAAAGCGCCAGCATACTCGATATATTCTCCTGTGTCGTACAAGGAATCATTCCCTACGGAGCACAAATGCTGATAGCAGCGGAACTGACAAAATTATCTCCTATCAGCATTATCGGTTATTTATACTATCCCATAACCTTAGGTATCATAGCCCTTTTAAGCATTCTTTTCCGCTATCCTAAGAGATATTCATAATGAGCATCTTAGAGAAAAAAGGCTACTTTTGTTGCAAAAAAAACGGTCAAGATATTTGCAGGAATAAAAAAAAGTAGTACCTTTGCACTCGCAATCGAGAGAGATAGCGAACAAAGAAATTTGGTGCGTTAGTTCAGTTGGTTAGAATACATGCCTGTCACGCATGGGGTCACGGGTTCGAGTCCCGTACGCACCGCTTCCATTAAGGATGGTTCCGTAGCTCAGCTGGATAGAGCAACGCCCTTCTAAGGCGTGGGTCCTGCGTTCGAATCGCAGCGGAATCACAGAAAAGCGATTACTTCGGTAATCGCTTTTTTTGTTGCCTGTCCGTATATAAATTTCTAATAAAAAAGACAATATTTCTTTTCGTTTCAACAATTATTCACTACATTAGTAGTGATTAAACGTTATAACTATGGATATGCGCATTTTTCAAGTAAAATCAAATAAGGCGCTTCCGCATACGGGAAGTATTCTTATTGCTTCCCCTCTATTATATGATTATCATTTCGCCCGTTCAGTCGTCCTGATGGTAACACATAATTCGGAAGGAAGTATGGGCATCGTAATGAATAAAGACTTCAGATATCATATTTCGCTGAATCAGCTCGTTCCAAATTTGGAATCAGCCCCCTCCATCCCTGTATACAAAGGTGGTCCCGTAGGACGTAACACAATCTTTTTCATCCATACATTACCCGAACTGGAAGGATCCTTCGACTTAGGAAACGGATTATATTTAAACGGAGATTTTGAGGCCATCCAACAATATATTCTGGCAGGCAACCCCATAGAAGGACGTATCCGTTTCTTTGCCGGATATGCAGGATGGAACAATGAACAGCTCCAGAGGGAAATAAATGAAGATTCTTGGATAATAGGCGAAACCAGCAAACAGCACTTGCTGGACGAAAATTACAGAGGTCTATGGCAGACCAGCATGAACGAACTGGGCAACCCCTATCAGCTATGGGCTAAATACCCGCAATATCCTTCATGCAATTAAAGTGTTCAACTTCTGCAACAGGCATACATCCCGATAACCGTCACTCGTATACAGCCAGTCTTTCAGTACTCCCGTCGTATCATAGCCCGAAGAATGAAAAAGGTTCAGGCAGGCTGTGTTTTCTTTCTGAATATACGCATACAACTGATGTATACCCAGAAACCGGAAGCAATAACGCTCCATAAGCGATAATGCCACCCGACCTATCCCCCTGCGGCGGAACTCTTTGAGCACAACAATGCCCAGTTCCGCACGGCGATGACGAGGGTCGAAAGAAAAGACATCGATAGCTCCTGCCGTTTCCCCGTCACAAAGTTCGATAATCAGCCGAAGCTGACCGTCGGTATAAATATCGTTTGAATTTTCGGCAATGTATCTTTCCAACTGAAAGCGGGAATATGGACATGTCACATTTCCATGCTGCCACAGCGATTCATCATTTTCCATTCTGTCCAGCAGCCCCAGATCTTCCGGCTCCACAGCCCGGAGCCTGACTTCTTCGGTATGTAAAAAAGCTGTTTCCATCATACACGCTCCTCGTTATTATGCAGGTCCAGTTCCGACATCATGCGTTCACGTCCCGGTACGCAAAACAAGGAAGCCACCAGTACCATTCCGGCACACAGCAGACCTGTCGTATCCATCGTCCAGTAATAAACAGACAGATTGACCAGCGCCGCAACCAGCAGCAGGCAGACGCGCACTTCATTCCAGCGACGATAACTCTTCAAAGCCTCCAGCAGCGGCAGAACACGCACATATTTAGTCAGCGACAAACTAAACAGACGCAATGAAAGAGGTATCAGTCCCACGGCAAGCAGAATACCCAACACCTGCAACATATATCCAGTACGCACATCGTCAGCCAGCACACCTTGCGGAAGGATATCACATTCATACAGTCCGATCAATATGATACACAGCACCCACAACAAAGCAAACTCTATTTTCAGGCATCTCAACAATCGTATAATTTCTTTTTCCATCCTTTAAAATATTTACATGGTTCCGGTAAATACCGTACGGTTTACAATAGAACGCCCCAAGGTAACCTCATCCGTATACTCCAGCTCATCGCCTATCGATATACCTCTGGCAATCATTGTCAGCTTCACATCGTAAGGAGCCAACTTGCGGAAGATGTAAAAATTGGTTGTATCTCCCTCCATGGTCGAACTCAGTGCAAGGATCACCTCCTTCACCGTGCCCGATTTCACACGATCCACCAGACTGTCTATCTGCAAATCAGAAGGTCCGATACCATCCATCGGCGAAATAACTCCTCCCAACACATGATACAAGCCCTTGTATTGCTGGGTATTCTCCACAGCCATCACATCGCGGATATTTTCCACCACACAGACCGTCGAAGCATCCCGCGAAGGATTCGAACAAATCTGACAGATATCCGTATCGGATATATTATGACAGACCTTACAATATTTCACTTCACGCTTCAACTTGATGACAGCGTTGCCAAATGCTTCTACAGTCTGTAAATCCTGACGAAGCAGATGCAGCACCAGCCTCATGGCAGTCTTTCTTCCGATGCCGGGAAGCTTGGCAAACTCCCCTACTGCTTTTTCCAATAAAACAGACGGATATTGTTGATTCATTTATTCATTCAATTTGCCGACAAAAATACAAAAAAAATCCAACTCTTTTTACGACCGGCAGGAAACCTCACCTATTTCGGGACTCCATTCCACCTTACTGCCATTCCTGATTACCTCTTTCCCGTTCAACAACGCAGCAAGCTTAACGACAAAACGCCCGCAGGCATATCTTCAATGCATCATAAGCCCAAAGAATGAAAGCTATAGAATGTTAAAAAACTGATTTAAAACATAAAAAAATCTTCTCACGAAGTATTCGCTGTTTCAAGAAAACTCTCTATTTTTGCGTCCGAACATAAAAACACTTACTAATCAATACAATGAAAACACTAATACTCATCGCAGCATGTTGCCTGATGGCAATCGGTCAAATACAAGGAAAAGATTTCAGCCGTCCTGAAAGTTCCAATTATATAAAAGGAGTAGAAGCCCTGAATGCAGGCAACGCAGAGCAGGCTTACCAATATCTGAATGATGAAATCAACCAGAATCCCGACAATGGATATGCACACTGCTACATGGCACTGGTATGCAATTTCTATGGCGACATGAAACTGGCACTGTACGCAGCCAACGAAAGCCTGAAACTGATTCCGGAAGAAGATACCGAATACCGTTCGTTTGCATACTATACCCGCGGTACACTTTACATGAACGCTCAGGCGTACGATCTGGCAGAAAAAGATTTGGATGAAGCTATCCGTCTGACCCCTTCGGATGTAGAGAACTATAAGACTCGCGCCGAGATTCATCTTGACAAAGGCGAATATGACGATTCACTTGCCGACCTTCAGACAGCCATCAAGCTCGACAGCCACGCTGACGTATACGACCTGATGATGCAACTGCTGGAAGCAAATCCGGATCCGTCTTTCTTCGACAAAGTAACTTCCTGCTATGAGGGAGTGACTGCCAACAGATAAGAGTTTAAACAAGTCAAATTATTCTTTTCGATAAAGGAAGAGCAGATAATACATATACTGCTCTTCCTTTTATTTTGTCAGGATGCAAACTGTATGTTCACCCGGCAGGCTTCCCAACCTCCCTGTACCCGACACAGCAAGTCACCCTTCCACAGGTTCTTTCAGAACGAACATACGACTCCACGGCAAAATTCATAGCCTTTTGCCATGAATCAGGTACAAAAACAGAACAAGGAGTCGGCCAAACAGCAACATTCCATTCCCTTTCGATTTTGAAGCAACCGATTTATTTGCTATTTTTGCAACGTTTTTGGCGTAAATTCTAACAATTTATCAAAATAGAAGCAAATGAATCAGACAAAAGGACATCCGAAAGGACTTTATTTACTCTTTGTAACTGAGATGTGGGAGCGGTTCAGTTACTACGGCATGCGCGCCTTGTTCATGCTTTATATGGTGCAAGCCTTGCTGTTCGACAAAGAAACAGCTTCGCAAGTATACGGAAGTTATACGGGACTGGTATACCTTACTCCGCTGATTGGCGGCTACATCGCCGACCGGTACTGGGGAAACCGCCGTTCCATCGTCGTGGGAGCACTGACCATGGCGGCAGGACAGTTCATGCTTTTTCTGAGTGCCTGCTATTTTCACCAGGCGGAACTGGCCAAATGGTTGATGTTTGTGGGACTGGGCCTGTTGATTTTGGGTAACGGATTCTTCAAACCAAACATTTCGACCATGGTAGGACGCCTGTACACAGCCGACGACAGACGTAAGGATTCGGCTTTTACCATCTTCTATATGGGAGTAAATGTGGGTTCCACCCTCGCCCCGCTGGTATGCGGACTGGTAGGGAATACCGGACATCCGGAGGATTTCAAATGGGGATTTCTCGCGGCATGTATCGGAATGATACTGGGTGCCACGGTCTTCCAGTTGTTTAAGAACAAATATATCTGCGATCCGGAAGGTAATCCTGTAGGCACGGCTCCTGCCAAAACAAAAAAAGTGACAGAAACGTCACCGGCCGATAAGGAAGGAAACAAGCGTACGGTATGGATGATTGCGGGTACGGTTCTGCTTACCATCCTGTTCTCCGTCAACTGGGGAGGCAACGGCGGTATCTTTGCCGGAGCCGACTGGATCGGTTCGCTGATTTATGCCACTACCATCGTGATGCCTGTCATCATCATCACCGACAAGAGTCTGACCCGTACGGAACAAGCCCGAATCGGTGTGATATATATTATCGCCTTTTTCGTGATTTTCTTTTGGGCAGCCTACGAACAGGCAGGAGCTTCACTCACCTTCTTTGCCGATGAACAAACCGACCGTCACATCGGAGGCTGGGAAATGCCTGCCGCTTATTTCCAGTCCTTCAATCCGATTATGATTGTCACGCTGGCACCTGTATTTGCTGCTATCTGGTCATTCCTCGGCAAGCGGGGTATCGAACCCAGCTCACCGCGTAAACAGGCTATCGGTCTGCTGTTGCTTTCATTAGGATATCTCTTCATCGCCTTTGGCGTAAAAGATGTGGAACCCGGCGTAAAAGTCAGCATGATCTGGCTGACAGGATTGTATCTCATCCACACCATGGGAGAACTTTGTCTGGCTCCTATCGGACTGTCGCTGGTATACAAACTCTCTCCGGTACGCTTCTCCTCGCTGTTGATGGGCGTATGGTATCTCAGTACCTCGGCAGCCAACAAATTTGCCGGCATGTTGAGCGGCTATTATCCGGAAGGCGGAGTCACCAAAACTTTCTTGGGTTACCACATTGAAAACCTGTTCGATTTCTTTATGTTGTTTGTCTTCATGAGCGGTACGGCAGCAGTCGTCCTGTTCCTGTTCTCGGGTAAGCTGCAAAAAATGATGAAGGGAGCCGAATAAGCCCGCAACCTTTATCCGAAAATACAATCGCAACGCTGAAATAATCGACGGTTGACGGTTCCCAACAAGCAGACAAGCAAGCTTTCAACCGACACTGCCGGATGCGGCGATATACCACAAGTCCTTTAACCTCTTCCCCTATCCTGCTGTTGCAGGACGAAAAACTTCGGGAAAGGTTAAAGGACTTGTTTGCATATATCCCGGCAACCTCGAAAAAAGGCTCCGGCACCTTCGGAAGAAAACGCCTCCATGTTTTTTTATTTTTTGTACAAAAGATTTTTGTTTTTGTACAAAAACAAAACGAATCGTCAGTATTGCTTTATCGGCATAGCATCGGCTTATCCGTAAATTGCCGCAGATTTTCAATAAGCAGTCATCGGATGTCCTTAGAAACAATATTTTTTATAACTTCACGGTCGGACAAATAATGTGCAATGTCATGGAAAGTCCTCAACATCTTTCTGTGAACGCCCCAAGCAACTTACCATAACTATGAACCAGATCAGAGTAAAAAGTTTGAGTATTCCGAAACTATTCAGCCTCCCGCTCGATATTCCCGAATACCAACGCCCGTACGTATGGACGAAAAACGAAGTGCTTACGCTGTTGAAAGATATCTATGCCTACCAGCAACACTCTCAGGAAGAACCGATGTACTATCTGGGAAGCATCATCCTGCATGAGCACGATAATCTGTATTCCATCATCGACGGACAGCAACGTATAACGACCCTTGCCATTCTCTTACATGTTCTTTCTTTCCGACAGGAGATTTCCATCAAGTATCATTCTCCGGTTTCTATGGAAAACATCCGGAAAAACGCTCAGATTATCCGAGAGTTCTGCACTGAAAAAGACATCAATGAACATACTTTGCAGCATATCAACGTGACACTTGTCATCACGCAGCAGGAAGACGATGCATATACTTTTTTTGAAACTCAGAATACCGGCGGTGTACGTCTTTCCGGCATCGACATCATAAAGGCTCATCATTTGAGATACATCGGAAAGGACTCTCAGAACGAATCCTACGCACGGAAATGGGAACAGTTTAAGTATCTGGATGAAGTAACACGCCTGTTGCTGCTGGGGCGCCGATGGAATATCCTACACTGGGAAAAGGTTCCACCTAAAAATACGCATGGTGACTATACACGCGAGAAACAGAAAAAACAAATCATCATCGACGAATTCAGCAACAAAACCCTGAACGGACACCGAAAAATAGGATTCCAACAGATACAACTGGAAGAAGAATACCGTATGCTGCATCTTCCGCCTTACAAACTCGCCCTACGACAGCCTCTGTATAATGGCGAGAATTTTATCGATTACCTCGATCAGTTTGTTTCCATCTATCAGAATATTTTCATTAAGATGGATGGCCTGCCGGAAGTATACGTCAGATTCACACGGGAAGTTATCGATGTAGAAGACCGGACAGAGTTCGTCAGAGAGTTTTATCAGGTGGTACTGATGTGTTACGTCAGTCGTTTTGGTACGGAAAGGCTGATTGAAGCAGCCTTGCAAATCTTCAGATATACATATGTTCTCCGTCTGCAAAACAACAGTATCCGGGAAAAAAGTATACCGAAGTTCATTCAGGAAAATCATTTTATTATCGATGAGGTTTTAACCTGCTATACGTGTGACGAGCTGATGAAGACCTTGCAGGCTTTTGAATATGATGAGCTCGACCCCACCTTGTTTCAACAAGGATATGCCGCCGACAGGTTATTCGGACGTATCAGCAAGTTCTTTCGCAAAGAGCTGAAGGATAAGAGTCCAACCGCAGGTAGTGCATACGACAAATGGTTGTGCAAAAACATTCAGACATTAGTAAACCAATGTAATGTTTCAGAGGAAGAAAAGTAGATTTATGGGACAACGAGAAAAAGTCATCACCAGTATCAAAAGCATCTCAGATTTAATAGAAGAATATCCGTTTTGCGTACCTTCGTACCAGCGACCGTACGTATGGGGAAATGAGCAGATTTATAAGCTGCTGAATGATATCTATGCCGCTTTCGAACATGATAAATCTGAAGCATATTTCATCGGAACAGTCATCTTGTACAAGCGCACCCATTCGGGCAGCGATGAAACAGCTGTTTATGAATTGTTGGACGGACAGCAGCGTTTCACCACCCTTTGGCTGATTGCCGTTGCCTTTTCAAAGACAGGTTGCAACACCGACCTGAACAGATTCCTGAGGTATCATCAGAACCTGCGAATCCGTTTTTCCATCCGCAATCAAGTAGAAGATTATTTTCATCGGTTACTCAATGAATATCCTGCATCCGACATAGCCTCTGACGAGACCGTCAGCAAAGACGAATATCTCTGCTGCATAGCCCGGGCGGTAACTTCCATTACTGGATGGTTGAACGAAATAAACGATGAATCGAAGCTTCAGGATTTAGGACGCTACATTTACAGTCAAGTAAAGTTTGTCATGAATATTGTGCCCAAAGGTACTGATTTGAACAAACTCTTCACGACCATCAATAACGCTGGATTACAACTGGAGCAGTCGGATATCCTGAAATCGCTGTTGCTGAAAAGGTTGCCATCCGACAAATTACATTACAGCAAAATATGGGAATGTTGCGAACAAATGAATGCATCCATAGAATGGAATGCAGACAGATTATTTCCGGCATACGATTTTGGGACATTGACAGACCAAGCCCCTTCTCCTCTCGCCAGTCGAGAAACATCTTCCGACTTGCAGAATAAGGAAGGAATGACACTCTGCCAGATATTACACTCCGACAACATGGAGAGAACCGTTACACTAACCGACATGAAATCCTTCTGCCTGCAAGATTTCAAATTATCGGATATAGTATCAGTTAGTGGAGAGTTGGGTGGAGCATGGATCGGGACAAATATACCCAGCGAAGTATGTCAGATTTATACTGAAAGCGAAAAAATAAAATATATCCAGTTCAAGATTTACTCGGACAATTATCATAAAGGAGTTCAACTCAGGCTATCGCAGATAGGAAACAATATCGAAGGAGAGATAGAGTGGGCAAAAGGAAGTAAAAAAAGAAGTTCCAAAAACGACCAACTGTTGCATAAAGACTGGAATCATCTGACGGAAGAAGAATCCAGCAAACTGGAAGATGTTACTCCCGGCAGGGAAGGATATGGATTGCATGCGTTTACCATCCATCCGTACATTCCTCACCTTACGACAGAGTTTCGTGAAACAGACCCAACAGCTTTACCGTCATTAGCTTGTAGGTCAATTATCTCTTTCCCGAGTTTGCTGATACTAACGTACCGGCTATTCCGTTTCAGAAACAAACAAGAGGATATAGAGAAATCTCTACAGGAAAATTCCCTGCTTGAGATATTTAAGGAACTTGTAGCTTCTGAAGAACCGGAAAAAGAAAAAGCTGAAGAGGTAGAAAAATTCTTCAAGCTGCTTTGGACAGTTCGGTGGCATTTCGACAAATACATAGTAAAATGGGTTGAAACAGAAGGTATCAATGAATTAAGCCTGATAGAAACCAATATATCCGATGGGAACCTTAGTTACACAAAACGCGAAAAAAGTTGCATGTCGATGTTGCAGTCCATGCTATATTTCACAACAAATCCATTGTTATGGCTGACTCCTTTTATCGGTTATACCATAGACAAAGGAGATAAAGATACACGAGAAAGACAGCTTTCTTTACTTGAATTTATTGACAACACGTTGTCCGTCCGTCAATTCATGGAGAATGGTCTGTCCCTTCAGGCGCTGTCATGGAAATTACTGGAAGCATCAAGCATAGAGCATGATTTTTCAAACGATATCAAAACCTATCTCGAAAGTCAATTGGGCGTGCATTTCCGTCACTACTGGTTCCAGAAACTGGAATACATTTTATGGAAGGAAATGAAAGATACAGAGGAATATAAAAATGACGAAAAGTTCAAGCGCTATCGGTTTATCTCCCGGAACTCTGTCGAACACGTCTTTCCCCAGCACCATGAATTCAATAAAACCACAATCTCTCCGGCGTGCCTGGACGACTTCGGCAATCTGGCTTTGCTGAACGTAGAGCAAAACTCATCGTACAGCAATCAGGATGTGGCGAAAAAGAAGATTGATTTCTACTCGAAACCTACGTACGATTCACTGAAGCTTAAACTGATTTATGACGAGGAAGTGGCATATTACGACGAGAATATGGTTTACAAACATAGGAAAGCCATGATTGAGAAAATCATGCAGTATTACACCAACAAAGTAAGATGCTAATCAATAGTGACCATCAACTCACGGTGATACAGTAAATATAATCACACAATAGCCGAAAGCATTCCTCCGTTACCTATAATAAAAAACGCCCTACTTACAAGTTACTCGAAACACAGATTACATTTACCAGATAAAAGACAATTATCCAGCCGACGGAAAAATAAAAGAAGAGCTTTTCTTAAATAAAAATCGAGGCGTACAGACCGAGTTCAAGACTCATTCTGTACGCCTCGCAGCTTTATCAGATTTATTTATTCGATTACTTAGCTACACGTTCCAGCCATTTCACCATGAACAGCATTACTCCCATTGAAATAAAGCATACGATCATGAAAATAGCCCAGCAATATCCGATAGGGATAGCGTTATACATCAGAGGACCAATCCACAACAAGAGATTACCTACGGCAGTCGCACCGAGCCATAATCCCTGACAAAGTCCTAAAAGATGCTTTGGAGCCACCTTCGAAACAAATGACAATCCAAGAGGTGAAATAAACAACTCAGCCACAGTAAGCAGGAAGTAAAGAACAATCAGAACCCATGCTCCCGCCTTAACCTGCTGGTCGATAGGAAGCTCTCTGTATTCGGCAGCAGAAGGATAACCCATAATAAGTGAATATGCTGAAAGGAAGAGATAAGCCAAACCTGCGATGAGCATACCGATGGCAATCTTACGTGGAGTAGAAATCTCTTTACCTCTTCTTGAAAGAGAACCGAAAATCATCATGATAATCGGAGTCAATGTAATCACAAAGAAAGGATTCACTGCCTGCCATATTTCCGGAGCAATTGTGGATGTATCAACAAAGTCTCTCGCAAAGAGTGAAAGTGAAGTACCGTTCTGATGGAATGAGAACCAGAAGAAAATAACAACACCCAGCACTGCAAACAATGCGTAAAGACGCTGTTTGATTTCCTTAGCCATAGCAGCCTTTTCT
>HF993262.1 GCA_000436795.1 Bacteroides sp. CAG:1076 | reverse complement strand
GCATAATTTTTCCGGCTCCAGCGGCGGAAACGGATCGATTTTCTCTGGCTATGTAATGTGTTTTCGTGCATATAGTTTCATTCAGACGGTTGCAAATATAGAGAAAAAACCGAAAGACGACTTAAAAAATCGGATAAACTCATTACGGCAAGGCATTTTTAAGCCTTCTTCAAACCGTTTTCCTTTATTTTAATTCTCCTTCACACAAAAGTTTAGGAAAGGAATATGATTTCATAAAAATATGTATCTTTACGCCTCGTTACAAAACGACTGTACAAATAAAGACAGAAAAGGTAAACAAAAGGCATAGATTACCAAACACTTAACGTAAAAGAAAAGAAATGAAAGTCTGCAATTTAGAAACAGTAACAGCTCCCGAAGACATCCTGCAACTCGCCGATGTCATCTGCAAGGAAGCTCCTCTCCTCGTTATCGTTCCTGCTTTCGACTGGATTAAACGCAGCCTGCAAGATATTTCCATCCATCTGTTCCGTGCCGAAGAGGAAAAGGCTTCACAAGCCATCCTGCATCTGGAAAAACGCTGCATGGAAACTGTTTCCGGATTCCTGCCCGATCATGGTCCTGCCTTTGAGTTTGCCCAAACACAGATCACATCCAATTTCCAACATATCTGGCAACTGGCAAACAATACGTTCAGCCAGTCCGACGAACGCAGATTACTCATTTCGGGAGAATACATTTCGTCTGCACTGATAGCCGCCTATTTAAAAAGCCAGCACATCGATGCCACTGTAGCAGATGCTGCCACACTGATGCACCTGGATGCCGACGGAAAACCTGATTTAGAAACAATCTGCCAGCAGGCACAA
>HF993261.1 GCA_000436795.1 Bacteroides sp. CAG:1076 | reverse complement strand
CCCGTACAGATTCTTTCTGTCCTGTTTCTTCTGCTCTTTCAGGGCCGCATTTTCCTTCTTGAGTAACTCATTCTGTTTCTGTAAATCGGCTATCATCTGTTTCAGCCCATCAATAACTTTGACTTGAGCTTGTGAGCTTTCGTTCAGATTCATCAGTTGCTCTGTCATCTGGTCCAGCTTTTCCAGAAGTTTTGCTTCACGCTCCTTATCCGCTTTACGCAGGGCGAAAAGCTCGTCAAGTAGCATTGATTTTTCCATGGAATTCATATCGGAATAACGATCTGTCCAAGGCTCCGCTTGTTTTTCGCGGAGCCTCAGTTGTTCGGCCGAAGCCAGTATTTTTTCAAATTCACGATCGTCCATGTCACCTGTTGTTATACCATAAAGATACTCATTTTTAGTGACATAAACAAATGTTTTATATAATTATTTACCTGATATTCAATTGATTAATTACAGGGTTCTGTAACAGCACAACTACATCCTTCCACTGTATGCTGTATATGGTTTCATCTCCCTGACGGCATAACTGCATGAACCTGTAACCTTCACAGAAACGTTTTTCATAGAGGCTGAACGAGCGCCTGTCATAGCTGAAGAGACGGACTTTCCTCCTGTCCTTGGACATGACAATGAAAACTTCATCTTCCTGTGGTTCTCGGTTCAGCTGCTGGTGAATGATGGATAGTACCCGTTCATACTTACAGCGCATATCATGAAAATTCCGCAGATAGTAGAATCTGTTCATTCCT
>HF993260.1 GCA_000436795.1 Bacteroides sp. CAG:1076 | reverse complement strand
CATTTTGAACATACAGTAGCGATATATCGGGGTAAGGCAGAAATTTTATCTTCTTTTGAGGAAGTTGAACGATTAGAAAGAAATTAATTTTAAATATGGCAAAACAAGACGCAATAGAGCAGGACGGAACAATCGTAGAGGCATTGTCAAATGCAATGTTCCGTGTAGAGTTGGAGAATGGCTGTCCTATAACGGCTCACATTTCGGGTAAGATGAGAATGCATTATATTAAGATTCTTCCCGGAGATAAAGTAAAAGTTGAGATGAGTCCTTATGATTTGACAAAGGGCAGAATCGTATTCAGATACAAATAATTTTATAGAGATATATGAAGACAAGAGCATCATTAAAGAAACGTACTCCCGATTGCAAAATCGTTCGTCGTAAGGGTCGTCTGTACGTTATTAACAAGAAAAACCCTAAGTACAAATTACGTCAGGGCTAAAACATTAAATTTTTTAATTAATTAACAAAAATGGCAATAAGAATTGTTGGAGTAGATTTGCCCCAGAATAAGCGTGGCGAAATCGCATTGACTTATATTTATGGTATAGGTCGAAGTAGTTCAGCAAAGATATTGGATAAAGCAGGCATAAGCCGTGACCTGAAGGTCTGCGATTGGACAGACGATCAGG
>HF993259.1 GCA_000436795.1 Bacteroides sp. CAG:1076 | reverse complement strand
GCTATCAGGCAGACATAGGCAGCATATACCCAGACATAGGTGTGTAATCAAGGCTGTCTTTTCCACTCCTTTGATTTTGTGTACCAGACGAAGGATCGTTGGAGGTACATGTATTCCATCGGCAACAACTTCTACTGTCATATCATCCATCAAATAAATACTTTCTACCGTGCCTTCGTATTTATATTCACGACGTTTGTGGAATCCAGGCATGGCATTGTAGAAATGAGTAGCATGAGTATATCCAGCTTGAAATGCAGTATAGATATCTTCAAATTCAGCTTGGGTATGTCCTACAGCTGCCAAAACTCCTTTCGAAGTAATGTATTTACCAAATTGCATAGCTCCAGGAAGTTCGGGAGCTGCATCCCAGCGCTTGATACAATGGGTTTCTTCCAGCAAAGGAATATATTCTTCAGGGTCGGGGTTCTTGATATTTTCAGGCATTTGTCCGCCGGCCATTTTCATATTGAAGTAATGTCCCTCCAAATGGAGTCCGAGTACAGGGCTATCAGGTTCGCTCATTAATTTTTCGGTAGTTGCTGCTGCCGCGCGAATCATTGGAATAGTGGAAGAGGAAAGTGTTGGGAAAATACTTGTCGTACCATGTTGCATATGAGCTTTAATTGCAGTACGAAAAGCATCTTCAGACCCTTCCATAAAATCGCGTCCTCCTCCTCCATGTACATGGATTTCAACTCCGCCTGGTACGATGTACATTCCTTTTGCGTCTATGAGTGTAGCACCGACAATTGCCAGATCGCAGTTGGTTACTTCCAGTATTTTGTTGTCCCTAATCAGGACGGAACCGTCTTTTAACCACCCTTGAGGAGTTAAAATACGCGCATTAATTATTTGAGTTAACATAGGAATAAGGTTTTGTTTCTATTATATCTGCTGCAAATTTAATTAATTGTACGATAGATATTATATTTATTTATAATTATAGGGTTAATTATTTTAAAAGTGCGCCTATTTATTATGTGAAAAGGCATTTATTGAATATGATAGTCGTGTTGAAAAGAGGGTTACTCCTTTAGTAAAAAATTACAATCAATTGCCAATCGAAAAATGTAGCAAACGTTAAGTTATCATTTTTATTGAATAAAAAAAGAGGAAAGACTATATAAAATGAATTATTATTTGTATCTTTGTCGCCCGATTTATATAGTATTGCGAATTGGGAAAGCTTAGTACATACAAGGTAGAATTGAAAAATATGTTGGAGGATGTGCGTCGTTATGAATATGTCCTCGACAATGATTTTTTCGTTAGTATCGATGCTCCGGAAATACAGAAAGGAAAACTTCATGTTGACCTGACTGTTAAAAAGAGCATGGGCGTTTTTGTCTTGACATTCCATACCGAAGGTTCTGTTGTAGTACCTTGCGATCGTTGTTTGGATGATATGGACATACTTGTCAATACAGATGATGAGCTTAAAGTAAAGTTAGGAGCTGCATTTTCCGATGAAGATGACATCGTAGTTGTGCCTGAAGAAGATGGTTACATAAATGTAGCTTGGTTTATGTATGAGTTTATCGCATTAAGTCTGCCAATGAAGCATGTGCATGCTCCGGGTAAATGCAATAAGGCAATGATGGGAGCATTAAGCAAACATTTACGGACTTCGGCTGATGAAGAAAGTTATGTAAGTGAACTTGAAGAGGAAGAAGCCGATACCGATGTGGAACGTGAGATTGATCCGCGTTGGAATGAATTGAAAAAAATATTAGATAATAATTAAATAAAGTTTTAGAAAAATGGCACATCCTAAAAGAAGACAATCAAAAACGAGAACTGCGAAGAGAAGAACTCATGACA
>HF993258.1 GCA_000436795.1 Bacteroides sp. CAG:1076 | reverse complement strand
ATAAATTATCAGAAAAATATGATTGAATATATCAAAGGAGAACTTACCGAAATCACACCTGCAATGGCTGTCGTAGAATGCAATGGACTGGGATATGGTATAAATGTTTCCCTGAATACCTACACAGCCATTCAGGGAAAAAAGGAAGTGAAACTATATATATACGAAGCTATTAGAGAAGATGCTTATGTATTGTACGGATTTGCAAGCAAACAGGAACGGGAATTATTTTTGCTACTAATCAGTGTATCGGGAATAGGCGGTAATACCGCAAGAATGATTCTTTCTGCTCTTACGCCTTCGGAACTCTGCAATGTTATCAGCAGTGGAAACGATAAATTACTAAAAACCGTAAAAGGTATTGGGCTTAAAACAGCACAACGCATCATTGTCGACCTGAAAGATAAAATTGCAACAACCGACATGGGAGCCTCAGCTACAATATCTTCTGTTGCCACAGCAGCCAATACCGAAATCTATGAAGAAGCAGTAGCAGCCCTGACTATGCTGGGATTCGCACAGGTTCCTTCTCAAAAAGTAGTTTCGGCTATCCTGAAAGAAGAACCGGAAGCTGCCGTAGAAAAGGTTATCAAGCTGGCATTAAAAAGATTGTAATGCATCTTTTCTGAGAATACGGATAAATGACTTTTGCACAAATCTTCATTAAAAAAAATAAATCAATCAAATAAGTTCCTTATAGCACCTTCTATTTTTAGAAAATGGCTCCAAGGTGCTATATTCTATAAAAATTTCTTCTACATAAAATATATAAAATTCTATTCAGGACAAAAGGTCTATACATCTTCAGTTCTTATTTTCCAAAGTATAATTATTATACCTAACAATCATTGATAATAATTCTTTTTTAATAATATTAATATTATCCGAAATAGTTATCTGTTTATTAATATCAAAAAATTTAATCATTCAATCAAAAAGAGCAGTTTATTTCATCCTTAAAAGTCTATTTTTGTGACATACCTTTTCTTTGGAAAACACATTTTAAACTTTAATCTATATGAAAAGCATTAAAACATCAATCTTTTATCTCAATTGGAATACTAATAGATTTTCAGTTCCAAAGGCCCTATTAGTATATAGCTGTTCACTAGGAATAGCTTGCTTTCCTTTATCTGCTCTAGCCGAAAATGGTACCAATCCCGATTCGTTTCCCAGTACTCAACAAGAAAATAGAATAATAAAAGGGAAAATAATTGACGAAAAAGGAGAAACACTGATTGGAGTTTCCATTTTGGTAAAAGGAACAACTATAGGAACAGTTACAGATTTTGACGGAAACTTTTCATTGGAGGTTCCTAAAAACGGAACACTTGTCATTTCTTATGTAGGATATAAATCCCAAGAAATTAAAGTTTCCGGACGAACAGATTTTGCAATAACATTAGCCTCTGACAATAAATTATTAGACGAAATAGTAGTCGTCGGTTACGGAGTCGTAAAAAAATCAGACTTAACAGGCTCTGTAGGAAGCGTAAAATCTGAAACGATAGCAGCAAAAGGTTCTACTTCCGTAATGGAAAGTTTACAAGGTCAAGTAGCTGGAGTTAATATCTCACAATCATCAAGTCGTGCTGGAGATGGATTTAAAATTCAAATTCGAGGAAAAAGTTCATTAAATGAAGCTGAACCATTATACGTAATTGATGGTGTCGTATGTGACAATATGGATTTTCTGAACCCTATGGATATTGAAAAAGTGGATGTTTTAAAAGATGCATCATCTACAGCTATTTATGGTTCTCGTGCTACTAATGGAGTTGTAATGATAACAACTAAAAAAGGATCAAGTGATGAATCCAAAGCAACAGTTAGCTATGATGGTTACTATGGAGTAAAAACAGTAGCTAACATGCCCGACTTTATGGATGGAGACAGTTTCCTGAACTGGAGATTTTGGAGATATTTAGAGTCATCTATGGATGCAAATACCGGACAGACCACTTGGAATATGACAGATGCTAATTACGAAAATTTCTGGGGAGGGGGAAGTCCAGTCATAAAAAGCATGTATCAAAACAAAAATTATATAGACTGGACAGATTTAGTAACACGAACTGGATCTCAACAAAATCATTTTGTAAACATTACAGGTAATGCAAAAAATATAAGTTATCGCGTTGGACTTGGCTATCAAGATGAAAAAGGCGTACTCTACGACGGATATAATCGTTGGAATTTAAAAGGTGCTGTTGATCATAAAATATCAGATAAGGTATCAGCAGGATTTTCTACTAATATGGCAACTTCCCTAAAAGAAAGTGGAAGTAATTATTCTGTATTATCAGGCTTTCGAATGACACCCACTATGCCCGCATATTATTGGGAGGGTGAAAATGTTGGTCAGCTAATAGAACAGCCAGGCAAAGATGCAGCAATTTATCCAAACGGGGGAGGTCCTACTTCAAACATAAACCCCTTAGTGGATAGAGAAAATTCTAAGGACAATACTCGTTCATATGATATCATGGCTAACCTATATTTACAATATAGCCCTATTAAAGAGCTTATTTTAAAAACGACTTTCTCTCCCATGTATTCTAAAACGGAACGAGGTACCTTCTACAACGGACATACTCAATATCGTTCTGGTAAATCTAATATGGCAGAAAAATATAATGATGGAGTATTTTCTTATACATGGGATACCCAGGCTAATTATATCAAAAACTTTGGAGATCATAGCATCAACGTATTAGCTTTGTTCAGTGTTTACGATCAAAGAAAAGAAGGCGATTACATGGGAGTTGTAGATATGCCTTTTGACGTAGATTGGCATAACTTAGGTTCCGGAACCGTTCAGAATCAATCAAGTTATTACGAACGGATGACAATGCTTTCTTATGTTGCTCGTCTGAACTATTCATATAAAGGGAAATATATGGCTACTGTTTCTTCTCGTTGGGATGGAAGCTCTAAATTTCAAAAGGAGAATCGCTGGGGAATGTTCCCGTCAGCTGCTTTGGCATGGCGTATATCAGAAGAAAACTTCATGGAATCAACAAGAAACTGGTTAAGCAATTTGAAACTACGTGCCAGTTTCGGTGTAACAGGTAACAATGCAGGAGTTGGACCTTACGATACCCAAGCTTTAGCAAATATCAAGTACTATTACAATTATGGAGGAACTGTTGCAAACGGATTTGGGTATACAATGATTAACCCAAATCTGACATGGGAAAAAACAGTAGAATTTAATGTAGGCCTTGATTTTGGATTATTTAATAATCGTATAAACGGAACCATTGACTTATACAATAAGAATTCCAGCGATCTGTTAATGGAAATGCAGACACCTTTTGAATTAGGTTCATATACAGGAGCAATAATTAGCAATGTAGGAAAAGTTAATAATAAAGGTATCGAAATACAATTAAATACACTCAACGTACAAACTAAAGACTGGAATTGGGAAACTTCGTTCTCATTTGCACGCAATATCAATACCATAAAAGAATTAAATGGCGGAAAAGAAGACTTAGTTGGTAACAAATGGTTTATTGGACAGCCTATTGATGTGGTATATGGATATAAATATATGGGAGTTTGTACAAGAGAAGAAGCACAAGCTTTTGCCAACGACCCAAATATGAAAACCAAATTCTATGAGGGAGAAATGAAAATATATGATAAAGACGGTAATGGAGAAATCAACGCTGACGACAAAATGATTCTCGGTCATTGTGCGCCAACATGGACAGGTAGTTTCGTATCCAATTTAACCTATAAGAACTGGGACTTTACCGTGAACGTATATGTAAGTCAAGGAGGAACCGTATATTCACCTTTTATGGGAGAATTCACAGACTACTCTCAACGAGGAATGAATAGAATAAAAATGGATTTCTACATACCAGAAGGAGCTCCTAAGTTAGCAGAAGATGGCTCTATCACGACTCAAGAGACAACTCATTATGGTGAATATCCATTTCCTACTAATGGAACCAACGGTAAAGGAGGAGGATCTTTTTGGATGAGTGGAGAAAATGAAGACCGCGCACAAAACTTTGTAGATAATTCTTACGTTAAAATTAAAAACATTACCTTAGGTTACACATTCCCTAAAAACTGGTTACAAAAATTACACATCTCCAACCTTCGTATTTTTGCTAATATCTTGAATCCATTAACATTTACAAGCTATAAAGGTTTTGATCCAGAATGGGCAGATGCAGAAGTTGGTGATGGAACCGGCGGTGTAAGTTCTAGAAGTTGGCAATTTGGTATTAACTTAAAATTCTAATAATTATCATGAAAAAATTATATCTATATACAATGATTGCATCATTGACCTTTACTTCATGTTCCGATTTTTTAGAGCAGGATAATAGGTCAAATGTTCCTTCCAATGAATTTTATAATACAGCAAACGGATTTAGCAGCTTAACAAACAGTGCATACTCTTCAATGCGTGAACTATATAATGTGCAACCTCAAATGTTTGTAGCTGGCACCGATTTATATGCTGACGGAAAAAGTCAAGGAGTTGTTATGGGACAATATACATTTACAACAGATGACAGCAATATAAAAAACTTTTATGTCAGTTGTTATAAAGGTATTCAATTAGCCAACAGTGTTATTGCCTATGGAGAAACAACAGAAGATTCTCAACAACGCTTACAATATATTGATGAAGCTCGTTATATCCGTGCATGGTATTACTTCCAGTTAGTGCAACAATTTGGTGGTGTAGCTTTAAATACTAAAATGTTCGATTACGCAGAAATGAGTCATGCCCGTTCATCATTAAAAGATGTATATAAGTTTATTATTGATGAATTCACCTATCTGGCTTCTGAGCAATCTCACTTATTAGAACGTTCAGCTTCAGGAGTAGGAAGAGCTAACAAAAGAGCTGCTGCTTTTTATGCAGCAAAATCCTATTTGACACGTGGATGGCTGGACGGGACTGGCTATGAAGCACAAGAAGAAAATATCGCAGAATCAAATGATTTTGAAAATGCCATAACCTATTCCATGCAAGCTATCAACGGAGAAATACCAACACTGTCTATCGAAGAAGCATTCGATATAAACAATGAAGATAATTCCGAATTATTCTGGAGTGTACAATTCAGTAGTTCATCCGTAGAAGATCCTGTAAAAGATGGTTCTTATCAACAGGCTCAATTTGGTGCTTATCAGGGTGGATCTGAAAAGCCGAGGAATAAGGCTATAGACGGTAATTTTGCACCTTCATTACGCCTACAGCAATTATACACAAGAGGTGATGGACGATTGGAACAAACATTCATGTTAGAGTTTCATGAGGCATATTTTGACTATTACACTAATCCTACAAGTAAAATCTTATATTATTACGCACCAGCATGGGCTACAGATGAAGATATAGCTGCATGGAGAGCAGATGATCCTAATGGCATAAAGACAGAAACAATAGTAAGCAAGACAATTGCAGAAGGAGGTATTGCTCCTTCCAACGGACAACCTGCAACTTATAAAGACAGACGTTCTCAAGATTTTGGGAATGCATGTATAAAAAAATTCGATGACTATACTGAAACATCAATTGCCAATCGCAGTACTCAATGCAGCATGCACGATGTCGTATTAGCTCGTTTAGGGGAAGCTTATTTAATCGCAGCTGAGGCGTATTACAAAAACAATCAGCCTGATAAAGCTGCCGAAATGATTAACGACCTAAGAAAACGCCCCAATACAGTAAAAGAAGGATTCGAAAATGATATGCTTGTTAATTCAAATGATATCACAATCGATTTCATTTTAGACGAACGTGCTCGTGAATTAGCAGGTGAATACGTCCGCTGGACAGATCTAAAACGTACTCATAAATTAATTGAATACGTTACACAATATAATGAAGATGGAGTTTCAGAAGCAGCAATGACCGGTCCTGACGGAAAATATAAGATATTACGTCCTATACCTCAAGCTGCAATTGATTTAAATCAAGCAACTATAGAACAAAACCCAGGCTATTAACAAATAATAATACATAAGAGCCATGTATATAAAAGTATGCATGGCTTTTTTTATAATAGGAGTCATTATGATACGTATATTATTATTAAGCACTATCTCATTTTTATGTCTAAATAGTATCGGGCAAAACACATCTTCTTCTCCAACCCCACTTAACACTTGGGGAGATCAAGGAAACGGAACATATATCAACCCCATATTAAATGCCGATTACTCCGACCCTGATGTTATCCGTGTGGGAAATAAATATTATATGGTGGCATCCGACTTCCATTTTTTAGGCATGCAAGTTCTTGAATCGGAAGACATGGTGAACTGGAAACTATTGTCACAAGTCTATTCACGTTTCGATTTCCCCGGATGGGATAAAAACGAACATTACGCCGGAGGTTCATGGGCCCCTACAATTCGTTATCACGACGGAAAGTTCTGGATATTTTTCTGCACCCCCGACGAAGGATTATTTATGTCGAATGCCACAAGCCCAGCCGGTCCATGGACACCCTTGCTGAATGTCTGTCATGTAGAAAAATGGGAAGACCCTTGCCCTTTTTGGGACGACGACGGACAAGCATATCTCGGAAGAAGCATTCATGGGGCAGGTCCTATCATCATCCACAAGATGTCGGCAGACGGAACCCGACTACTTGATGAAGGACGCACGGTGTATACAGGACCCGTGGCAGAAGGAACAAAGATTCATAAAATAAATGGTTATTATTATTTAAGTATTCCCGAAGGAGGAGTTTCTGAAGGATGGCAAACCATCTTACGTTCCAGAAACATTTATGGTCCCTACGAAAAAAAAGTAGTTTTGGAACAAGGAAGTACAAATATCAACGGACCACATCAGGGGGCAATGGTAGATACCCCTTATGGAGAATGGTTCTTTTTCCATTTTCAACAATATAATCCGCTGGGCAGAGTCGTACATCTGCAACCCATGCATTGGAAAAATGACTGGCCGGTCATCGGTGTAGACATAGACATGAACGGGATAGGTGAACCAGTAACTGTATGGACTAAACCTCGTACCGGACAACAGGGACCTATAACTGCTCCGCAAACCGACGATGACTTTTCTTCCGAAACTCTATCGTTACAATGGCAGTTTAATCATAATCCTGAAAATAGTGCATGGTCGCTTACCGAACAAAAAGGCATGCTGACACTTCACGCATTAAAAGCCGAAAACTTTAAGCAAGCCAGAAATACACTCACACAAAAAACCATGGGATACAAAGGAGTCGCTACAACTCAAATGTCGTATACCGGACTGGCGGAAGGACAACATTGCGGTATGGCATGTATCGGTAAAGAAAATTATCTTGTAGGAATAGCAAAGCAAAACGGGAAAAACATAGTATACTTTGAAAAAGATGGTGTCAGAAAACAAGCAGAACCGATTGCCGGAGAAAATATTTACCTCCGTCTGAAAACTGATGCAAAAGAAAACCGATACGAATTTTTAATCAGTCAGGACGGAAATTCAGATACAGTATTTACAACCGATTATTACTCAATATTTTATAGAT
>HF993257.1:1725-2475 GCA_000436795.1 Bacteroides sp. CAG:1076 | reverse complement strand
CCAGAGCCGCTTAGGCTTGGCGAATTTTTAACGAACTATTGTTATAACAATCAACAAATAAAAAAATCGTTCTTATAACATAATTTATTTATTAAACAGCCAATGTTAAAAGTAATACAAAGATATAAAATCATGTCATATTAACATCTAATACAAACAAATTAATCTCACTCCATTTACATTTTAGAGTATAAAAGAATTCAATACTTCACTGATTAACAAGCATATAACTAAATATAAAAGTTACATTTTGTTTTAACTTCAAAACAGATGTTATCCCTTCCCCTAACTTTGCAGCACATTCAACAAGCCAACATAAGTGCTATGAAAAGACAAACGACATTTATTATTTTCATTATTCTATGCTGTCTTCCGACATCCATTTTTGCCCAGCAAGCAGTCGTCAAAACCAACCTGCTTTATTGGACTACAGGAACGCCTAACCTCAGCATAGAACTGGCTACTGGACGCAAGCATTCCATTAGCGTAGCCGGAGGTTTCATGCCTTGGCAATACTCCGATACAAAGAAACTGAAGCATTGGCTCGTGCAACCCGAGTTCCGCTACTGGCCCTGCGAAACCTTCAACGGACACTTTTGGGGAGTACATGCCTTAGGCGGACAGTTCAACGCCGGAGGAGTCAACCTACCCTTTGGCCTTTTCCCCACATTGAAAGAAAGCCGTTATCAGGGATGGACTGCCGGTGCAGGATTGTCTTATGGCTACCACTGGATGACTTAACCCAAAAAG
>HF993257.1:0-1630 GCA_000436795.1 Bacteroides sp. CAG:1076 | reverse complement strand
GTGTACGCAATGCGGTAAAGCTCAAAAAGAAAATCATCGAAACTATGTGGGCCCCACCAAGGCGGCTATCAACCTCATATATATATTATAAGCCAATATGAAAACAAATAACTACATATTCGTCCTGCTATGCCTGCTGGCAACAACTGCCGCCAGTGCCAAAAGTGACTTGCACTACACAGTCGCCATCAGCACCGACACCATACGCATAATCAAAGGACACGTCAATATCAGCCTCACTTTCGATTTGGGCGAACGTATTATCTACAGCCAACATAAACGCATCATTACCCCCGTTATCTGTACTGCCGACCGTGACCAGCAGCTCAGCCTGCCAGCCATAGTCGTCAATGGTCATAACCGCTCCATCAAGGAACTGCGCACCAAACAAAACGCAGAACAGCTTTCTGACACCTACGTCATCTTAACTGGTAACAAGCAGGCCAACCGCTTCATCAGTTACCACACCCAAGTAGACTATCAGCCCTGGATGGAACAAGCACACCTTATATTAAGGCAAGATGTTCTGGGATGCGCCTGTGGCGGATTACTCGAAGACGAACAGATTGCAAAGAACAATCTCCTTTACATACCACAGCTTCGCGTCAGCCCTGAAATGGAATGTCCAAAAGACTTTGTGCAGCGCAAAATACAGAAGGACGCATTTCTTATCTACCCCGTCAATCAGACCCGACTCTACCCCGACCGTTACGGCAACCATCAGGAGTTGCAGAAGATTGACTCGGCAATGAATTATGTACGTTTCAATCCTGATTACGAAATACGCCGCATCGACATTGCCGGATTTGCATCACCCGAAGGTAGCTACACTCACAACGTGAAACTGGCTCAAGGACGTGCTGAAGCACTGAAAGCATACATATTGAAAAACTATACCACCGATCCCAATCTGATAGCCGTTTGTCCCGGTGCCGAGAACTGGGACGGACTGACTCAGATTCTGGTTCAAAGTCAGCTTCCTTACAAGGAACAGATACTGCAAATCATCGATAGCATAGCCAATCCAGATCAGCGTGAAATCGCCATACAGCATATTGCCGGCGGACAGCCTTATCAAACGCTGCTGACCACCGTCTATCCCAACCTGCGAAAGAATACCTTCACCATAAGTTACATCAGCCGGGAGCGTACGCCCGAAGCCGCCCGCACACTGGCCCTGAGCCAGCCGCAGGAGCTCAACGCTTACGAATTTTACACCGTAGCCCACCGCTTCTACTCCGATGACTCCGATACCTATCGCCGCCTGCTGCTGACAGCTGCCGATACCTATCCCGACAACGCCGTGGCTTGCAACAACGCAGCTGGCATCTGCCTGACGCGCGGCGACTATGAACAAGCCGAACACTATTTATCACAGACCGCCAACGAGGCCTTTACTTGGAACAACCGTGCTTACCTGCTATGGATGAAAGGCGAAAAAGAAGAAGCGGCTATATGGTGGGAAAAAGCTGCCGGACAAGGAGACCTTACTGCCAAATATAACCTAAAAGAATTGGAGAAAAGATAAAAATACAACAATGAAGAACAAGACAGAAACCTTTTGTCAAAACGACAAGCAACAAATAAACCAATTATTAACCTTAATTCCGCAACACTTTGATTTAAATTA
>HF993256.1:8167-56770 GCA_000436795.1 Bacteroides sp. CAG:1076 | reverse complement strand
TTTATACAAAAGTACAACGTTTAATTAATATACAATGCTTACATAAATATAAGTCTATTCCTAAATTACTATATTTAGCGTAAGCGTTCGTATGCCTTTACCAACATTTCATCTTTTCCAATAGCACGAATAGCCAACCAATTCAATATAATTGAAATAAGAGGAAGGCACAATGTCCATGCAGGCGTAAAGCTTCCACAATCTTTTAATGTTCCCCAAACAAAAACCGCTACAGTTACATAATAACCTATCAGTACAATGCTACTGAACAATGTCAGGCGAATCTGTAACATACGCTTTCTATAAAGGAAAATAGTAATAAGCGATATGAATGCTACGACCACAAGAATAGCAAATAAAGCCCATGGTGCATAGTTCATGTTTCCATCCGGTGCTACTACTGCAAGATTTGTCATATCCGAAACACTTGTGTCCGTATAAAAATGGCCGACAGGGAAAGACATCATCACTACCATCAATATGGCAACGATAAGTAAATAAACAGTCTGAATACGTTGTATCATAATAAAAGAATAATTTAAAGGAGAAAGGATAAATAAAAAAACACAGAAGCGCATTATCACCCATACTGAAAATACACTGTAGCGATATGCGTTTCTGTGTTCAAACAATATATCCTTATTGCAGTTTTTCTTTTTCTTTAGCAGGATTTCTGTAATATACCTTACCTTCTATATACTCCTGAGTAGCAATCAAAGTAGGTTTCGGCAGTTTTTCATAATAACGTGAAATTTCAATCTGCTCTCTGTTCTCGAATACTTCTTCCAGATTATCGTTGTAAGAAGCAAATTCTTGTAATTTCTTTGACAAGTCATTCTTCATTTCTACCGCAATCTGGTTTGCACGTTTACCGATGATTGCAACTGTTTCATAGATATTACCAGTATCTTCACACAGTTCCATCAAGTCACGAGTTACGGTATTGGTAGGAGCGTTTGTCTTTTTGTAATCCATAATTTTTTATTTAATTATAAACCTTGATTAATTTTCGTCTTTCACAAATTTACTTGCATCTTTAAAAATTTGTTCCACCTCATTTTTATACTTACTTTCCGGGAACTCATTGATAAATGCATAATATTCATCGATTGTTTCACGCATACGGTCTTCCTTCTTTTCAGGAACACTTTCCTTTGCCATGTCATACTTTGCACGTAAAATCAAAATGGAAAGATCTTCCCGTCTCTTTGTATAAGGATATTCACGTAAAATATTCTGCGCAGTAACTACGGCTGCCAGATAATTATTACCTGTACTACTATACACCGTATTACCTGTATACGATCCTAAATCATAATATAACTTAGCTGACAAGAATTCTTTTTCTACCAGCTTATCCTGCAACTCAAAAATCATGTTCTGAGCCAGTTCCTTACGGTCACTTTCAGGGAAATATTCCATAAACATCTGCAATTCCTCAATAGCTTTATAGGTACTGCTCTGATCCAGACGAGGCTCCGGCGTATCCAAATACAAAGCTTTTCCACTGTAGAAACGGGCCAATTCTGTATACGTTCCGCGAGGATAAGTCGTATAATATGTATTAAAATAATGAGAAGCTGTTATATAATCTCCCTGATTATAGTAAGTCATCGCCAACATATACGCTGACTCCTCCGCATTGCTCGTTCCCTTCATTATCAAGGCAAGATCTTCGAGAAGAGTAGCAGCTTTACTGTTTTGTCCTTTAGCAAAATAACTTTTTGCAGCTTCATATTTATATTCGTTGTCCGTGCACTTCAGCACTTTATTGTACTCTCCGCATGAAGACAAAACCCCAGCAGAAAGGATAGCCATAACGATGTACTTTTTCATGTTTATCAATATAGATGTGCAAAAGTACTCTTTTCCGACGAATAATGCAATAACTCAATGTTTTTTAATACAAAATTTACACTCCTGCGCCATCAGATGAAAATAATGTGTATTTTTACACTCCTATTAAAATATATACATAATGAACTTCGAACTTGTATCAGAATATCAGCCAACCGGAGACCAGCCGGAAGCTATCGCACAACTTACAGAGGGAGTTAAAGCAGGTGTCCCGGCACAAACGCTACTGGGTGTCACCGGCTCTGGCAAGACATTCACAATAGCGAATGTTGTCAAGAATATCAATAAACCGACATTGATATTAAGCCATAATAAAACTCTGGCGGCACAATTATATGGAGAGTTCAAGAGTTTTTTTCCACATAATGCCGTAGAATATTATGTATCTTATTATGATTATTACCAACCGGAAGCATATTTACCTTCCACCGATACTTATATAGAGAAAGATCTCGCCATCAATGAAGAAATAGACAAATTACGTCTTGCCGCTACGTCTGCATTACTTTCTGGAAGAAACGATGTCATTGTTATCTCGTCAGTGTCATGCATTTATGGTATGGGAAATCCTGCCGATTTCTATAACAATGTAATAGAAGTCAAAAAAGGCAAACTGCTGGATAGAAATGTTTTTCTACGCCGATTGGTAGATAGCTTGTATGTACGCAATGACATAGAATTGAATCGAGGCAATTTTCGTGTAAAAGGGGATACTGTCGACATTTATCTTGCTTATACAGATAATCTGCTACGTGTCATGTTCTGGGATGACGAGATTGATGCCATTGAAGAAATAGATCCCGTTTCCGGCCACCGGATAGGAAGTTTCGATGAATATAAGATATACCCTGCCAACCTTTTCATGACAACAAAAGAAAGTACACTACGGGCTATTCATCAGATAGAAGATGACCTGACCAAACAGGTTGCTTTTTTCGAAGAACAAGGTAAAACCTATGAAGCTAAACGCTTATATGAACGTGTCACCTATGACATGGAAATGCTTCGGGAATTGGGGCATTGTTCCGGTATTGAGAATTACTCCCGCTATTTTGACGGTCGTGAACCAGGTAGTCGCCCTTATTGTCTGCTGGACTTCTTTCCCAAAGATTTCCTGATCGTCATAGACGAAAGCCACGTAAGTGTTCCGCAGATACGCGCCATGTACGGAGGCGACCGGGCCCGTAAAGAGAACTTGGTGGAATATGGTTTCCGCTTACCTGCTGCCATGGATAACCGTCCCTTAAAGTTTGAAGAATTTCAGGAACTGGCCAAGCAGGTTATTTATGTAAGTGCAACTCCGGCCGACTATGAATTGATACAGAGCGAAGGTGTTGTGGTAGAACAAGTAATCCGACCGACAGGACTTCTCGATCCGATAATAGAGGTACGCCCCAGCATGAATCAGGTAGATGACTTAATGGAAGAAATCCAGCAACGCATTGAACAGGAAGAACGTGTCCTTGTCACCACACTAACCAAACGCATGGCGGAAGAATTAACCGATTACCTGCTTCGCCATAACATTCGTTGCACTTATATACATAGTGAAGTGGAAACATTAGAACGTGTACGTATCATGGAAGATCTTCGACAAGGTGTTTACGATGTATTGGTCGGAGTGAATCTGCTGAGAGAAGGACTGGATTTGCCGGAGGTTTCACTTGTTGCCATTTTAGACGCCGACAAAGAAGGCTTTCTTCGCTCCCACCGTTCACTTACGCAGACAGCTGGACGTGCGGCCCGAAATGTAAATGGAAAAGTTATCATGTATGCAGATAAAATAACTGACAGCATGAAACAAACCATCGATGAGACAAACCGCCGGCGAGAAAAACAGCTGGCCTACAACGAAGCACATGGTATTACTCCCCAGCAGATTAAAAAAGCCAGAAATAACGCACTGCTTGACAACACAGGAGGAGAAGCAAATCCGAACAGCAAGGAACTTAAGGCATATACAGACAGTCCTGAGCAAATGCATGCTGCTGCCGACCCAATTGTGCAATACATGTCAAAAGAGCAGTTACAAAAGAGTATGGAACGTACGCGGAAACTTATGCAAGAAGCTGCTAAAAAGCTCAACTTCATTGAAGCTGCCCAGTACAGAGACGAACTGCTGCGGCTTGAAGACTTATTAAAAGACAAGTCCTAAAATTCCATCAAGATTAAAAGATTTCCACTCAAAAAAGACAAGCAACAAGAACTATATTTACCGGCAAGATAGAACCGGGAGATATAGTTCTTATTGTCCTGAAGAGATAAAAAAACAAATCACCCCGAACAAAACAAGTATATTGTCTGTCCGGGGTGATTCTTTATATAACGCTTGTATTATTTCTCAATATCAATACCCTTATTGCGTAATGTCATTGCCATCAGGCGCAAATAATCGCTGTACTGCTTTTCAGTCAAAGTACCTTTCATCAGCTTCAGATTTCCGTAAACCGCATTACGTATCTTCTGATCACTGTCTTTCTTTGAGTTGTTTGCCACTTTCATCTGTTCCTGAAAATAGTCGCAAATATTAGCAACTTCTTCATGCTGCTGAGAAGAAAGTTTCAAATACTGTGTCAATTTCGCCTTGTTAATAGCGCCATCCCATTTTTCAGTAACCTTAATTGTATCATTTGCACCGTTAGCAAATACAGAAACAGAAAAAGTCAATGCCGCTACTAATGTAAATCCTAATTTTCTCATAATACCTAATTTTAATGTTACCTAAAAACTTTGTTACCTTAAATACTTATACTTATTAAATCTAGTTTAGCTTGAGCTCAATCCTTTTACCGCAACAAAGGTAGAAAATATATTCTACAACATACAAATGAATCTACTTAAAAATGCATTACACATATCATTTATTGATATAAATCAAACGAACCATATCATAACAGGTATCAATGCAACACTTTTGTAACATCAAGTTATTATTTCAATTAAATCATTGACTTTTTGAAATGCGATACACAGCAAAATCATATACATAAAGTTCCCATATTGAAGATTATTGCTTACCCACAACAATACACTTCCCCAAAAGGAGCATCACCGTTTTGACAAACCTTAAAAATATCCTATTTTTGCATACAATAAAACCAAAAGAAGTCAATATGAAGAAACATGTTATTTTATTAACGCTGGCAATTCCTCTATTAGGACTGTCATCATGTATGAGTATCTTCTCCAGTTCGCAACAGCCCATAACCATTACAGGAGAAAATGGAATCAAACTGTATGATGCAACAAATAATGTAAAACTTGCAGAAATCAAAGAAGGAGAATCTACTACAATCAAGTTAAAGAAGAAACTTTCCGATAAAACCATTATAGCCAAGAAAGAGGGTTATAAAAACACTCCTTTTGTCATAGAATCGGCTTTCAATGCAAAATCATTGTGGAATATATTATTCTGGCCAGGATTCTTGATTGACTTAGGTACAGGAAAAATCAACAAATATGATCCGGTTATTTATAATATAGAAATGGAGAAAGAATAAATATCTATTAATAAAAAAAGCCTTTGACTTACATCAAAGGCTTTTTTTATTAGTGTTTAGAAACTTGTCAGATTATCCGCCGAAGTTATCATACATGATAGAAGAGCTTTCTACGCCCAGGCTATCAAGCATGTTAACCACAGCTTTTGACATCGGACCAGGACCACACATGTAGTATTCGATGTCTTCTGGAGCTTCGTGATCTTTCAGGTAAGTGTTGTACATAACCTGATGAACGAATCCCGGAGTATACTTCACGCCCGCTGCATCGGCTGCCGGATCCGGACGGTCGAGTGCCAAATGGAAGTGGAAATTCGAGAAGTCCTTTTCCAACTGCAAGAAGTCTTGCAGATAGAATACTTCATTCAATGCACGAGCACCGTAGAAGTAATGAAGTTCACGATCTCTCGTATTCAGAGTACGAGTCATATGCATAATCTGTGCACGAAGCGGAGCCATACCGGCACCACCACCTACCCAGATCATTTCCTTCTTAGAGTTGAAGATCGGGTGGAAGTCACCGTAAGGACCACTCATCAATACCTTATCACCTGGTTTCAGGGTAAAGATATAAGAAGAAGCGATACCCGGCATTACATCCATAAATCCGCTACGGTCTGGTTTGAACGGCGGAGTAGCGATACGAACGGTCAACATGAACACATCACCTTCAGCCGGATAGTTAGCCATTGAGTAAGCACGGATTGTTTCTTCCTCGTTTTTACATTTCAGCTTAAACAAACCGAATTTCTCCCATGAAGGCAAGTATTCCTTACCGATAAGATCTTTATCGATATCCTTGTCATAATCCATTTCATATTTAGGAATCTTAATCTGAGCATAAGAACCCGGAATAAAGTCCATGTGAGCACCCTTAGGCAACTGCACCTTGAATTCCTTGATAAAGGTAGCCACGTTCTTGTTAGAGATAACCGTACATTCGTATTCTTTTACGCCCATTACAGATTCAGGTACCTTGATAGACAAGTCACCTTTCACCTTCACCTGACAGCCCAGACGCCAGTGGTCTTTCTGCTGTTTGCGGCTGAAGTGGCTCACTTCAGAAGGCAGGATTTCTCCTCCACCTTCTACGACCTGACATTTACACTGTCCGCAAGAGCCCTTACCACCACAAGCAGATGGCAAAAACACTCCGTTTACAGCCAATGTATTCAGCAATGTAGAGCCAGACTCTACTTCCATTTCTTTATCGCCGTTGATAGTCAATTTTACATTACCGGAAGCAACGAGAAACTTCTTTGCCACCAGCAAGATGACTACCAGCACCAGAATAGTCACCAGGAATACTCCAATGCTTGCTAAAATAAAATTCATATCCATTGTCTATTCCTTTCCTATTAGATGTTCAAACCAGAGAAACACATAAATGCCATTGCCATCAGACCTACAGTGATAAATGTGATACCCAAGCCTCTCAACGGAGCAGGTACATCAGAGTAAGCCATCTTTTCACGAATAGCAGCCAAGCCCACAATAGCCAGCAACCAGCCCAGACCTGAACCCAATGCATAAGAAATTGAATCCCATACATCACCGATGAACTTAGAGTCCGACGGAGTCAGGTTGATACGCTGCTGCATGAACAGTGAAGCACCCATGATAGCACAGTTTACAGCAATCAACGGCAAGAATATACCCAGTGAAGCATACAGTGAAGGACTGAAACGTTCTACGATCATTTCAACCAACTGTACAATAGCGGCAATCACGGCAATAAAGAGGATGAAGCTCAAGAAGCTCAAATCGATACCCAGAATACCATCAGCAGCCAGCACCTTAGTCTGGAGCAGATAGTTCACCGGCAGTGTAACCACCAGCACGAAGGTAACGGCAATACCCAGTCCCAGTGCGGTCTTTACATTCTTCGATACAGCCAGATATGAACACATACCCAAGAAGAATGCAAAAATCATATTGTCCACAAAGATAGAGCGGACTAATAAACTTATAAAATGTTCCATAATCTTGTTTTAATTGAGAACCTTCCGCAAAACGAGAAAACCCCGCCTACGAACAAGTCCTTCATTGAATAACTATTATTCTTTATCTTGCAATTCTTTGTGTTTAGCACGCTGATACCAAATAAGACATGCTACGATGATCAATGCCATAGGAGGCATCAGCATCAAACCATTGTTTACATAGCCAGCGCTCTTTATTGCATCATAGTTCAGAATGTTGAAACCAAGCAATGTACCAGAACCAAGCAACTCACGGATAAATGCAACCATTACCAGAATCTTTGCATATCCAAGACCGTTTCCGATACCATCCAAACAAGATTCCCACGGACCATTAGCCATGGCAAATGCTTCCAGACGTCCCATCAGGATACAGTTGGTAATAATCAGACCAACGTATACAGACAACTGTACACTTACATCGTAAGCAAAAGCCTTCAACAATTCACTTACAATAGTTACCAATGCGGCAACAACAACCAACTGCACGATAATACGGATACGGTTAGGAATTGTTTTACGGATCAACGAAATCACAACGTTAGAGAAAGCTGTAATAATGGTAACAGAAAGTCCCATTACGATAGCAGGCTCCAACTTAGAAGTAACTGCCAGTGCAGAACAGATACCCAATACCTGTACGGTCACCGGGTTATTCAAACCCAACGGAGTAGAAAATACTTCTCTATTTTTAGCTGAAAATAAACTTCCCATATTATTATCTCCTCCTTTTATTCGTTAGTAGTTAAAAACTTGGTGTATTGTCCCATACAGTCTTTCAGCATCTTGTCTACAGCAAGAGAAGTAATTGTACCTCCGGAAATACCATCTACCTGGAATTCCGGTTTTTCAACCTTACCATTCTTTACAACACCCAGACCGATGGCACCATTCTCCATCACATTTTTATCTTTAAATTCGTTCTGGAAGTGTTCTGTAGCAATCTCAGCTCCCAGACCCGGAGTTTCTGAAGCATGAGAGAAATAAGTTCCGTAAACAGAATTCTTATCTTCATTCAGTGCAACATATCCCCAGATAGCTCCCCAAAGTCCGGCACCGTAAACAGGAATGACATATTTAGTCTGACCGTCTATTTCGCAAACGAACAGGTGAGCACGACCGTTTTCCTTATATTCTTTTTCGTATGCAGTAACAAAAGCACCTTCATACGGAGTAAGTGTTCCGTCTTCGGCAACAACCATATCAGATTTCACAACTTTGGCAAATTCAGCTTCTGCATCCTGTACATCCTTGATGCCCAGTGAAGAGAGAATCTGCTTCTTTGTATCAAGCTCTACGTTCTTTCCCTGAATATCGCGCAGAGAAGAGTTAACGAAAGCCAGCAAGAATGCTACGATAACAACCATTACCGAAGCATAAATGATAGTATAAGAGTTACTATTAGTATTCATTGTATATTCGGTTTTTATTTGTTAGACATAGCACGTTTCGCACGACGAGAAATATTGTTCTGAACTACAACGTAGTCGATCAGCGGTGCAAAGATATTCATCAGCAGGATAGCCAGCATCATACCTTCAGGATAACCCGGATTCAATACACGGATAATGATTGCCATGGCACCAATCAGGAAGCCATATACAAACTTACCGTTTTCTGTACGTGAAGAAGTTACCGGGTCAGTAGCCATAAACACTGCACCAAAGCAGAAGCCGCCCAAGCACAAGTGTTCGTACCACGGCATGTGAGCAACACCGGTATCAGGACCAATCGTATTGAAAATCCATCCCATTACAGCTCCACCAACAAACACAGACAACATTGTCTTCCAGCTTGCTACACCAGTCCACAACAAGATAACAGCACCGATTGCGATGGCGATTACGCTTGTTTCACCGATAGAACCCGGAATCAGACCAGTAACCATGTCCCATGAGAAAGCAGGACATTCAGCAACCTTGGCAACACCCAGAGGAGTTGCAGCAGTCAGTCCGTCAACAGTCTTACCCAGACCGAAGATACTGTCACCTGATACCCATACAGCATCACCCGACATCTTGGTAGGATAAGCAAAGAACAAGAATGCACGAGTAATCAAAGCCGGGTTAAAGATATTCATACCTGTACCACCGAATACTTCCTTAGCGAAGATAACAGAGAATGCTGTTGCAACAGCAAGCATCCACAACGGACAGTCTACAGGCACAATCATCGGAATCAACATACCAGAAACCAGGAAACCTTCCTGAATTTCTTCCTTCTTCCATTGTGCTACGACGAATTCGATTCCCAGACCTACTACATAAGAAACAATAATTTTCGGCAGAACAGCCAGGAAACCGTAAGCAAACATTTCGATAAAGCTACCGCTGATGCCTGCATGAACATAATGCTGATAACCGACATTGTACATACCGAACAACAGTGCCGGAATCAATGCAATAACCACGAGTGACATGATACGTTTGCTATCAATCGCATCGTGGATGTGCGTACCTGTCTTCGAAGTAGTACTCGGAACAAACAAGAATGTTTCGAAACCATCGAACACAGAACGAAAAGCATGATATTTGCCGCCCTCTTCAAAGTTTGGCTTTATCTTATCTAGATAATTTCTTAGCGCTTTCATTTATATTCTATTAATCTTTTAGTTAGTATTAGCACATTTCACGACGGAGCATATCCAGTCCTTCGCGAACGATACGCTGCAATTCCATCTTAGAAGAGCAAACGAACTCACACAGAGCGAAGTCTTCAGGAGCAACTTCGTAGATACCCAGTTGTTCCATGCGGTCAATATCTCCGGCAATGATTGCTTTTATCAAATATTCGGGCATGATGTCCATCGGCAATACCTTGTCATACTCGTTAGACATAATCATGTGACGTTCGCCACCTTTTACACGAGCATCCAGTGTGTATTCCTTCTTACCCATCAGCCAGCTGAAATAAGAGCGGCTGGTGCTGAACTGATCAAGACGAGGCATGATCCATCCCAGCATTTCGTGTACATCGTTACCTTCAGGAATAACTGTTACCTGGCTATGGAATGCGCCAAGGAATCCGTTGGCAGAAATCTGCTTACCTGTCAGGACATTGCCGCTGATATAACGCAGTTCCTTACCGGTTGTTACATTGCCTGCAAACACATTTGTCAGACATGCACCTACTTTCAGCTTGCAATAAGCAGCCTTCTTCACTTCAGAGCCTGTTACAGCAACCGTACGAGTCATGTCTACACGTCCGGTATTCAGCAGACGACCGATAAAGATTACAGCCTGCGGATCGATTGTCCATACGGTTTCACCTTTATTTACAGGAGCAATGTGGTTAATCTGTACACCTACGTTGCCTGCAGGATGAGGTCCGTCGAACACTGTCACAGTCACGTTCTTAGCCTGTGTCAGAGCTGCAGCACTTTGTTTTACACTAATACTCAGGTAAGTCTTGGCAATTTTTGCCAAAGCATCAAGTCCTGTCTGGAAATTTGCTTCTTCACCTTTCAGGGCAAATTCAAAATCAGGAGCAAGCGGATTGCTGTCGAACGCTGATACGAAAATTGCTCTCGGAGCAACTGTAGGATCGGCAATGACATCATACGGACGCTGTCTGAAGAAAGCAAACATACCACTTTCCAGCAACAGTTCCTTTACTGCAGCGGCATCCATCTTGGCAACGTCTTTCTTGCCAAACTCCTGGAAGTCCTGTTCTGCAGCTGCTTCAACCGTAATGCTCATCACTTTACGGCGAGCTCCACGCTCCACACTGGTTACTACGCCGCTTACGGGCGAAACAAATTTCACTTCAGGATGATTCTTGTCAATAAACAAGGGTCCTCCGGCCATAACATATTCCTGTTCCTTCACTACGACCTTAGGTGTTACACCTGTAAAATCATCGGGAATCAACGCATAGAATCCCGGCTCTTTTACAGCTACCACTTCAGCAGTCGCCTTGCCTTTCAGGTTAATGTCAAGACCTTTACGCAATTTTATTAAATTAGCCATATTGGGTTATAAAAAATGGTTTTATAAATTTGACTGCAAAATTAAATAAAAAAGAATGGAAATAAACAATTTCAAGCGGGTTATTACGGAAAAAATTCTTTATATAATTGTTTATAAGTTACAAAAAACCGCATTTTGTCTTCATTTTGTAATATACAGAGAGCAATTTTGATTATTTTACACTCCATCAAATCCGACTGTTTTCAGACTGATTTGCGAGCATTTCTCGTTTAGAACCATTTGACAAGAATTATAAAAATTTAGCTGAAAAGTGATTTCACCAGCAAGGTTTCGAAAAGCAGAAGAAGGCGTTTTTCCGAAACGCCTTGCCACGAAAAGAGGGACAACAATAGATTTTAATCATCATCCCGTCAGGAGTAGAAAAATCTTCGGCACGTGTTACTGAAAATTTGTACAAAAGATTTTATTTTTTGTACAAATTTTCAGAAAACATCAGCACAAATTTATTCACAGAAGCAGAGCTTTCAAAAGAGAAGCCTTTATATTGTCATTCAGCCACTTAGATTTTTCTGAATGAAAGTCTGCATTATGTTTTAAATGAGGGCATCTTTCCTGCCCTCATTCTATCAATATCCCGGATTTTGCTTCAGTAATCCGTTCATATCAATAACTTTTGCCGGAATCGGAAAAACAGTAGTATAGCCATCCGCCTCGCCGGGAAGCTGGGGACGGAAGCTGTAAGAACGAGTAAACTGATGGAAGCGGATCAAATCTTGACGGCGCCACCCTTCCCATGCAAGCTCCAGTTGCCTTTCGGACAGCAGGTTATCGAGAGTTGCCTCACGGTAAGGAGCTCCTACCCTGCCACGTACTTCATTCAGTTCGGCAGTACCGTCTTCACCGTTTCTTACTTTAGCTTCACTCATCATCAGCAATACATCTGCATAACGGAACAGTACGATATCATTATCCATCAGCTTACCATCCTTTAATGCCGTATTGTCTACCTCATATTTCTTCATACGGGCACCCGCTGTCTGCTCATATTCTGTATTCGATACATCGAGGGCTACTTTGTCAGGATAATAAATTAAAGGTTCACCGTTGTCGAGCAGTACAGGATTGCCTTGCAAATCGTACACTTCATCTGCAAAATAACAATACTCAAAACGAGGATCTACCGCATCAGTCCCGTAGCCGAAAGTCTGCAAAACTTCGAGTGCTGCACTCGATCCGTTTTCACCTCCCAGCCCGTAGGCCTTGGCATGATTATAATGACGAGAGCGGAAAAGATATTGCATCTGATTAGTGTACAGGGTTTTACTCATAGGAATAACAAAAATATTTTCCTGTGAAGATTCGTTGAAAATGGCGAAATTGGAAGAATAATCATTTTCCAGCCGATACCCCATCCGCGCAAGTTCTGCACAATAAAACTGCGTAGTTTGCCATGCATTAAGCTGTTTTCCATCGACGGTGAAATAAATGGCACTTCCTTCCGGATAAACGCCATCGGTCCAGTCGGCATCCATATAAACTTCTGCATTTAGAGCCAGTTTAGCCAACAGGAAATAAGCTACGGCTCGTGTCATTCTTCCGTAATAAGTACCGGGAGTATTACTTCTTTCTTCACTCAGGAAAGGCGCAGCTTCCTGCAACTCTTTTACAATAAAAGTAAAAATCACATCCCGTTCTGCCTGCAACATCGTTTTATCGCCACCCCCTGACGAGGTTATCAGGGGCACCCGCCCAAACAAATCCATGGTATAATAATAGAACATAGCGCGCAGTGCACGCACTTCTGCCTGATAAGCAGGAAGCTCTTTATCGGAATGGGTAGCCGCATACTGCCCAATCTGTTCCAGCGAATAATTGCACTGTTTGATGGAACGGAACAAATATTCCCATGTATTCAGTATGGCATCGCTGCTCACTCCCCACTGATGGAGGTAAAGCCCTTGCCAGAACCCGCCATCATACCAGTCGCCACCACGGGTGGGCATGATAGCTTCGTCAGTCGTAAAGGTATTCAAATCGTATATTCCACGTCCCGTACCCTGCAAACCTTCTGAATCTTTGTAACTTCCCACATAATTATAAAGTGAAGCCACGCCGTTACGGTAAAGAGCCGATATGTTAGAATAGGCTTCTTCTTTGGATAAGCCATCACGAGGATGTTCTTCCAGAAAACTGCTGCACGATATATTCATAGCTGCAGAGCAGGCCAGCATGTATATATATAGTTTTTTCATAGTAAACGGTTTAGAAATTAAGGCTTAAACTGATAGTATAGGTTCTCGACAACGGATAAGTACGTTTATCATCCACTCCCAATGTAGAATCGACAGTCATGCTGTTGATAAGAGGAGTCAGTCCTGAGTATCCACTGATTGTGCCCAGATTGTTGACAGTAAACGCCAGACGCATGTTGTGCAAAAACTTTGTATTCTTCAATGGAACATAGTATCCTACCGTAAGATAGTCAAAATTGATATAATCGCCGTCTTCCAGCCAGTAGTCGGTCGCAGTCTGGTCCTTGATCATCCGTGCAGGAGCTTCCGCCATCACGTTATAATCGGGAAGACTGTTCATATTCATGTATGTCAGCGAGGTACCATTATATATCTTATGTCCAAAGGCTCCATTTATTTGTAAAGAAACATCAAACTGTTTGTATCGGAAACTGATATTCGAGCCAAGCAGAGTTTTCGGTACAGCTTGTCCGGCAATATAACGGTCTTCACCGTCTTCCAGATTTACCCCTCCTCCATTCAGATCGGCTATCTCGTATTTATATCCTCCATTTCCGTCGGGAACCAGTCCGGTACAATGAGGCAGATAGAATACTCCCAGCGGCTGTCCCACTATCTGATACACGATATTGTTGTATCCTCCGTGGAAACCGGCGCCGTTTAGTCCGGCTATAACAGTATATTCTGAAGCAGAAACATATTCTCCATCATACATACCACTCAACGAAAGCAGCTTGTTTTTCTGGAAAGTGATATTTGCATTGATATTCAGCTCCATATCTTTTGTCTTCAACGGAGTAATGCCAATTGAAATTTCTGTTCCGCTATTCCGCATCGAACCGATATTCGCCAGCAACGTATTATAGGTAAAAGGAGGAACACTTACCCGATAATTATAGAGCATGTCGGTAGTCTTGGAATTATAATAGTTGACAGAAAGCAGCAAGCGGTTGCCATACAGACCAACATCCAGCCCGGCATTGAACGTATGTTTCACCTCCCATTTCAAATCGGGATTGATATTTCGAAGCGTTTCATACGTCACGACAGGAGAATTGCCAACCGGTGCGACTCCGTTCGGGCGGACAAGGTTCATCGTGGTATACGAATCTATGCCTCCCTGATTGCCGGCAAGTCCGTAACCTACGCGCAGTTTCAGATTGTCTATCCATGAAAATTGCTTCATAAACTCTTCACTGGTTATATTCCATGCAGCCGAAACAGAAGGAAAAAATCCCCATTTATGATTTGCACCAAATTTGGAAGACGCATCGGTACGGGCGTTGACCGTAAGCACATAGCGGTCGGCAAAGGCATAATTCACTCGTCCCAGAAAAGAAGCCAGATGAGGTTCTTCGTAATATGACCCCGTTCCATCCCACGGGCGCAATGCGCCAGCCTGCAAATTATCAAACCCCATACGATCGGATGAAAAGTTTGTTACCGTAGTATAAAAGCCCGCATATACGTTTTTCTCTAATTCTGCCAGTGCCAGTACATCAATAAAATGTTTTTTTATTTGCTTCTGATAAGTAAACATCGCATTTCCCAGCATCGATTCTGAGCGGCGATTTCCACGATACGCCTGTCCGTGTGCCCAGACCGTAGTAGGAAGGTACTGGGAGTCTTCGGAATCATTGTAAGTATAAGAGCCGAAAAGGATAAATTTCAAATCGTCAGATAAATTGAAATTCAATCGGGCGTGTGCACTGAAATAAGAAATATCATCACGGTCGTTTACTTCCATCCACGCCAGCGGGTTGGTAATCTGGCTGGCCGTCGTTATCTGATCCCATGCATCCGTCGTATAATCTTTATGATTCGGGAAGGTAGGATTAAAAGCTGCTGCTGAATAAAAAGTCTTTTGCAGATCGACCAGGTTACGGTTTTTCTTGACCGAGCCGAAGAGTCCCAAGTCGCATTGAATAAACTTGCCAAATATATCCTGCGACATATTCATGTTCGAAGTGAAAAGCTTCATACTTTCATTCAGCACTACGCCTTCCCTGTCGAGATACCCCAGCGACACACGATATTTGGAAGCATCTCCTCCTCCATAAAAAGCGATATTATGATTTTGCTGAATGCCCAACTGTTCTATTTCCTTTTGAAAATCCGTATCGTAACCCTTATCAAGAATTGTCAACCCATGCGCCGCTGCAACATTACGATATTCGGCTCCTGAAAGCATATCCAAGTGACGATAAGCATGAGCGATACCGAAACTCCCGTTGTAATTGATACGCGTTTTACCGGAAACGCCTTTCTTTGTTGTAATATTAATAACGCCGGAAGCACCACGAGAACCATACTGAGCAGTTTCGGAAGCATCTTTCAAGATGGTAAAGCTCTCTATATCCGTAGGATAAACAGAAGTAAGCATACTTAAGTCGCCCAGTACACCGTCTACGATAATCAGCGGATCATTGCCGCTTGTCAATGAAGTAGTACCTCGCATTCGCACCGACTCCAAGGCAGCTGTACCGTTACTACTTTTCATAATCGATAATCCCGGAACTCGTCCCTGAATGGCTTCCAACGGATTGGCAAGCTGTTCCTTGTTCATCTGCTGCTCGGTAATCTGTTCTACCGAACCGGATATATTTTTCAGACTACCTCGTGCATACCCTACCGTTATCACACTATCAGGAAGTGAAAGGGATTCATTTTGTGCATTCGCAGTCTGACACAACCAAGGGACCAGCAGACAGGCTGCCAGATATTGCGGCCTCGTTCTTCGATGCTTCTTCATACAGATTCGATTTTAAGGTTATAATACGAAGTTAAGCAAAAAAGAGGACAAAAACAACCCTGCGGTAAAATAAAACGTCCTGAAATCTTTAAGCGCTTATTGGTATGGCCTGAAAAGATTTCAGGACGTTCGGTCTATATATCTACGTCATCCGTTATTCTTCCGGTGCAAACATCGGATCCCATGCAGGAAGACGCACCGGTTTCTGCTTCAGGATATCCAGTACTTTCGCCGGTACATATTTCTTTTCTACCACCAGACGGAACATATATTCATTGAACCATTCGTCTGTCATAATGAGATGTCCTTTATAACCTGATTCTGCTCCCCAGCTATTTTCAACCATCCACTTTTTAGGCTTTCCGTCTTTATCCAAATCGACGGCCATCAATGTCATGGCATGGCTTGATCCACTGGCAAATGTCTGTACACGTTGTTTCTTGTCCATTCCAAACGTTGTTCCCATCAATGATTCATAATCGAAATTTTTCAAATCAAGTGTACCACGTTTGCTATCCAAAAACTTTGCGACATCACAAGAGAAATACATCATCGTGCTGTCTTTGATAGATGCGATTGCCATCGCTTTTATATCATCGACAGGCAGATTTACATAGGTCCAGTTCTTTCCATCGTATACATGACGGTCGAAATCAATTTCATAGCATTTGTAATATTCACGGCTCGGGTCGTTCATCAGCATAACGTAATTATTCGTCAGATCGTTACCCAAATATTCCTGATAGAAAGATTGCGGAGTATATTCTTTAGTAACCCCGTTCATTGTCCAGGTAAAGTGCTCAACCGGTTCGCCGAATGCCAGTGCCAGCATACGATATATGGTAGAAAGCATTTCTGTTTTTTTCTGTTCCAGTGCTGGAAGTTTACCACCTTTGGCAGCCTCATCACGTAATTGCAATCCGAACTCCCTCAACTTCAGGCCAATCAGACGGGCAATCTGTGAAGTATTCTCGCTGCTATAAGTTTCAGGCATGACAGAAGCAGGAACAACACCGTACTTTCCTATTACATCGGATATACCGGTAAACTGTCCGCCATCGCTGATCGGATTACGGAACAGCCATTCTACCATTTTATCATCCATTGGTTTTTCACGTGTATCAATAATACCTTGCAGGAAAAGGTTTGCTTTTTCCAACTGATCGTAGAAGAAACAATAATTCTGAGAGAATTCCATTTCATCTAAACCATACTTGGCTATCATTTGTGCACGTAATACATTTAAACCGGTAAACAGCCAACAACGTCCGGATTGCTGCTGGTCGGTAATGCCATGCGAAATAACTTTATTCGAAAAATTCGTATCGAAGTTAGCCAGATTTTCATGATTTTTCGCCAAAACTGCTATGCTGGTTCCTGCCATTGCATTATAAATGGCCTTATCGGAAGCAGTATGTTTGTAGCTGCTCTTTATCTGATTCAACATGTCTTGTGTAATTCCCCCCTCCTGGGCCTGTACGCCCAGTGTCATTGCCATCAGGCATGCCAACGTGATTGTTTTTTTCATATATCTTACTTTATCATTTTAAATTAATGTGCCAAAAGTACGAAATACTCTTTTAAAAATAGTAAAATAAGATGGCAAAATATAGATTACTTCAAGTGATATTTGTAATTTTGATTAATTTTTGAGCAGTACGCATGAGCAAATTCAGAAAAGTCAAACATATTGTCCGATTTACCATCATCATTGCATTGGTATGCTATTTCGGAGTTATCGCCGTTTTGAGTCTTCCTTTTATTCAAAAACGGCTTTCTGTATTTGCGGCTCAGGAACTCAGCCGCATCATGCATACCGAAGTCAGCATCGGAAGTATAGACTTGGGACTATTAAACCGTGTCATTATACAGAATGTTTATCTGGAAGATAAGTCGGGACAAGAATTACTTAAAATAGCCCGTTTGTCTGCCAAGGTAGAAATTTCTCCGTTATTACACGGGAAAATACGCATCAGCAGCATTCAGCTTTTTGGATTGAATGCCCATCTAAATCGCCCGACTCCCGACAGTAAAACGAACTTCCAGTTCGTCCTCGATGCTTTTGCTTCAAAAGATACAGTGAAGAAACAATCGAATATCGATTTGAGAATTAATTCTGTACTGATTCGCCGTGGGCAAATTTATTATGATCTTCTCTCTGCAGCACAAACTCCGGGGCGTTTCAACGTCAACCATCTGGGCATTCAGAATTTTTCGGCTACCTTGTCGCTGAAAGCATTGACTCCAGACTCCTTGAACGCACAGATCAAGCGACTGAGTTTCAACGAGCAAAGTGGATTTAAGCTAAAGAAACTGGCCCTGAAACTGACAGCCAATCATCACGGACTGCAAGCTAACAATATCGAAGTTTCATTGCCTCAGAGTGAACTTGCCATTGATACACTTGCTGCAGCTTACGACAGCACGGCTTCATCGTCTATCATCAACAACGATACACGATATATGGCCCGCATACGTGCCAGCATAACATTATCCGATCTGGCAATGTTTGTACCATCGTTTACCCATTTTAATGATGCCCTTAATTTGCGTATCACCCTCGAAGGGAAAGGATATCAGACCAAATGTACAGACATTTATCTTTCGAACGATTATCAGAGTCTTCTGCTGAAAGGAGAAGCTATGGTAAATCACTGGAATGAAAAAAATAACATGTTCCTCTTCGGCAATCTGGCACAGCTGAAAGCTGATAAAGAAGGGACTGGCTGGCTCATTCAAAATCTGACAGGCAAGACTAATACTCCTGCAATATTACAACGAATTGGAGATATCAACTTCAACGGAGATATATCCGGTTACCTAAGTCAGCTAACAACACATGGTACACTCCTGACCGATGTTGGTAGTATCCAAGCTAATGTTACCATGCACTCGGACACGATTACGCATCTACGTTCTTATTCCGGTAAGATTATCAGCCCGGAATTAAACTTGGGAGCATTACTCGACCAAGAGAAAACTCTTGGAAATACAACTTTTGATATTGAGTTAAAAGGCTTTAAGTACCATGACGGAAAAGCAGAATCATACATTAAAGGAAATATATCATCACTGACATACAAGCAGTATGAATACCGTAATATCATGCTCGACGGGAAGTATACTCCGGGAGGATTCAACGGAAAGTTGTCTTTGGACGATAGCAATGGAAACATTGAGATAAACGGACATTTTGCAACACGGCAAACTGTACCCGATTTTAACTTAAGAGCGGTAGTTCGGAACTTCCGTCCTAATGACTTGCATCTGACCGATAAATATAAAGATACAGACATGTCACTGAGTCTGACCGCAGATTTCAGCGGCCATTCTATCGATGATATGCAAGGTAAAATCAGCATCGACAGTGTCAGTGTCAATGCTCCCGAAGAGGATCAATGCTATTACCTCGACAATTTAAGTATCATAGCAGGAAATACGGGTAAAAACAAAGAGAAACAACTCGAGATTCGTTCTTCCTTTCTGAATGGCTGCGTAAAGGGAAATTATTCATATCGTACGCTTCCGGCAAGTATCCTGAAGACTTTACAACGGTATATTCCCTCTTTACTGGCATTAAATAAAGAATTACCCGAAACGAATAACGATTTCCAGTTCCATTTTCAATTAGATAATACAGAGCTGTTTTCTAAGGTATTCAATATACCTGTAGAATTAGGGATGCCTGCAACATTGAATGGTTACTTCGATGATCGCCGTACACGCTTACAGATACAGGGATATTTACCTGAATTTATTTATAATGACTCTTATTTTGAATCGGGAACCTTCCTCTGTAGTAACACAGCAGATGAGCTGGAATGTCAGTTACGCATCAACAAGCGTATGAAAAAGGGAGAAACTATCAGCTTAGCTGTCAACTCCCGTGTAGCTGAAGATAAATTGAAAACGACAATCCACTGGGGAAACAACGTGCCTTCCACTTTCAGTGGAGTCGTAGAAACAGTTGCCAGCTTCCGGAAATCGGAAGAAAAAAACAGGCTTTTAACCTCTATTGATATCCGTCCAAGTAAAATTATTCTGAACGATACAATATGGAAGATACATCCTTCAAAGATTACAATCGACAAAGATCTCATAGAAATCAATAATTTCTTGTTCGAGCATCAGAATCAGTATTTGCGGGCCAATGGACGTATCGGGAAAGAACAAAGCGACTCATGTCTGGTAGATTTGAGCAACATCAATTTGCAGTATGTAATGGATATCATCCAGTTTCATGCCGTCAAGTTCAATGGCTTAATCACAGGACGCGTACACTTACACAATGTGTTGCAGAAGCCTGTCATGTATACCCGCCTTAGTGTTAAAGACTTCTCGCTAAATGATGCTTTATTAGGATTGGGAGATATCAAAGGAGAATGGGACAATGAATTGGGAGGAGTACGACTGCATGCTGACATAAAAGAAAATGAGCATTATTTTACGAACGTAGATGGATATGTTTCCCCTAAAGAAAAAGGATTAAACCTTAATATTCAGGCAGGAGGAACGAATTTATCTTTCCTACAGCCATTTATAGAAAATATATTTACCAATATGCAAGGAAGAGTTTTTGGACATGTTCGCTTATATGGGCCTTTTTCAGGACTTGATTTGGAAGGCTGTGCCCAGGCTGATGCCAGCATGAAAGTGAACATTCTGAATACATCATTCAATGCACATGCCGATTCGGTTCGTATCAGTTCTGGACGTTTTAGTTTCGAGAACGTACGTGTTACCGATCCAGAAGGCCATACAGGACTGATCAATGGTGCTCTTAACCATACAAAACTAAAGAATCTGACCTATAATTTCCGCTTTAACACCAACAGAATGTTAGTATATCATACAGAGAAAGAGACACCTGAATTTCCTTTCTATGGACAAATATATACTACCGGCGATGTATTATTACGCGGAGGAAATAATATGCTGACAGTAGACGGGACATTGCGAACTGATCCAGGAACAAAGTTTACATATGTCACAGCGACCGCCGCTGAAGCTACCAATACACAATTTATTACATTCGTCGACAAGACTCCTCGCCGCAAGCAAGAGAGTATCCAGACAGAATTATATCACCACTTAAACAAGAAAGAGGATAAGGAAGAAGAAGACACGCCAACAGATACTCATATTAATTTCCAGATAGAGGCAACTCCGGCTGCAACGATGCGTATTGTCATGGACCCAGTAGCAAGAGATCATATCTCTGCAAATGGAACGGGAAACTTACGCATAAATTACTATAACAAAGGTGATTTCCAGATATTCGGAAACTATAATATAGAAGAGGGTATCTATAAAATGAGTATGCAAAACGTAATTCATAAAGACTTCATTCTCCAGTCGGGTGGCTCTGTTTCATTTAATGGTAATCCTAAAGAAGCCAATCTGGACGTACAAGCTGTATACACCGTGAACTCAGCATCCTTGAATGATTTAGTAGCTGATGCCTCAAACACAAAAGGAACTGTCAAAGTTAACTGCCTGCTGAATCTGAAAGGTAATCTGACAGCTCCTACCCTCAAGTTCGATCTCGACCTTCCAACCGTGAGTGATGAGGATCGCGAACTGGTACGAAGCCTGACCAGTACGGAGGAACAAATGAATACCCAAATCATTTATTTGTTGAGTATCGGCAAATTCTATACATACGATTATTCCAATAATGCTAATCAGTCGGATGCTACCAGCTCCTTAGCCTTCAGTACTCTGTCAGGACAACTGAACAATATGCTATCACAAGTAATAGACAGTCAGAACTGGAACCTCGGAACAAATTTAAGTACAGGCGACAAAGGCTGGACCGATGTAGAAGCAGAAGCTATACTTTCAGGAAGATTACTAAACAACCGCCTGATTATAAATGGCAATTTCGGTTATCGTGACAATCCGATGCGCAACACAAATTTTGTGGGTGATTTTGAAGCGATGTGGCTGCTCACGAAGAACGGAGATTTCCGCCTGAAAGGATATAATCAGACCAACGACAGATACTTTACCAAATCGACATTGACAACACAAGGTATCGGTTTGATGTATAAAAAAGACTTTACCAACTGGCGTGAGCTTTTCGACTGGATTTTACTAAAACGAAGAAGCAAACGTAACAGCCAACAATAACGATAATAAAAAGACACAACATTATAAAAACAAACTATTGCATTATGGAAAAGAACTACTTCTTGCCTGCCGAATGGCATCCGCAAAGTTATATCCAACTGACGTGGCCACATAGCGGGACCGACTGGAACTATATGTTAGACGACGTAGAAGCATGTTTTCTCAATCTGGCTCGTGAAATAGCTTCCCGCCAGCCTCTTTTGCTGGTTGCTCCCGAATATCCCGAGATACTGAAAGGCCTCGACTGCAAGGATAATATACACTTTATAGAATGTCCTACCAATGATACATGGGCACGCGACCACGGATTCATCACCTTATTGCAAAATGATGGAACTCCCCTATTATTGGATTTCTGTTTCAACGGCTGGGGAATGAAATTTGCGGCCAATAAAGATAATCTGATAAACACCCGGGTATACCAAAGCAAACTACTGAACGGAGAATATATCAACTGTCGCAATTTCGTACTTGAAGGAGGTTCGATAGAAAGTGACGGACAGGGAACACTGCTAACAACCTCTACATGCTTGCTTGCTCCCAACCGGAATGATACAATGGACCGCAGTGAACTGGAAACATACCTGAAAGAAAGATTCAACCTGCAACAGATTTTATGGCTGGACCATGGCTTCCTTGCAGGAGACGATACCGACAGTCATGTTGATACACTGGCTCGTCTGTGTCCGGATAACACAATTGTTTATGTACAATGCACTGATTCTTCCGACGAGCACTACAAAGAGCTGCAACTGATGGAAGAACAACTCAAGACCTTCCGCACACTGGAAGGAAAACCTTTCCGCCTGCTTCCTTTGCCAATGGCAGAAGCCGTTTACGACGAAGAGGGTGAGCGCCTTCCTGCGACGTACGCAAACTTCCTGATTATGAACAAAGCTGTACTATATCCTACCTACAATCAACCGGAAAATGACCAACTGGCAGCAAACGTCCTGTCCCAAGCCTTTCCTGACAGAGAAATTGTAGGAATAGATTGTCGCGCACTCATTCAGCAGCATGGATCATTGCATTGTGTAACTATGCAATATCCGGAAAACGTAAAGACCAACAAACATTAAAAATCTCAGAAAATATATGAAAAGAATTATCCGTGTGGGCATTGTACAACAATCTTGTACAAACGACCTGAAAACAAATTTAGAAAAGCTACATCGCAATATTGCCTCTGTAGCACAAGCAGGCGCACAACTTGTTGTATTACAGGAATTACATAATACCCCCTACTTCTGTCAGACAGAAGATACGTCCTTGTTCGATTTGGCTGAACCGATTCCCGGTCCATCAACCGGATTTTACAGCGATATTGCTGCAGCCTATCACATTGTATTGGTAACCTCATTGTTCGAGCGACGTGCTCCAGGACTTTACCATAATACTGCTGTTGTATTCGATGCCGATGGAAGTATCGCCGGAAAATATCGCAAAATGCATATTCCAGACGATCCTGCTTACTACGAAAAATTCTATTTTACGCCGGGCGATCTGGGATTCGAACCAATCGAAACCAGTCTGGGGAAATTAGGTGTACAGGTATGCTGGGACCAATGGTATCCCGAAGGAGCAAGACTTATGGCTCTGAAAGGCGCCGAACTGCTGATTTATCCAACAGCTATCGGATGGGAAAGTAGTGACACTCAAGACGAGAAAATGCGCCAGCTCGGAGCTTGGGTTACCGTACAGCGCGGACATGCCGTAGCAAACGGACTTCCGGTTATAGCAGTCAACCGTGTGGGACTTGAACCTGATCCTTCAGGACAAACAAACGGCATACAATTCTGGGGAAACAGCTTCGTGGCAGGACCGCAAGGAGAAATTCTTGCACAAGCCAGCAACCTGAAAGAAGAGAACATCGTGGTAGACATTGATATGAACCGTAGCGAGAATGTTCGCCGCTGGTGGCCTTTCCTTCGCGACAGAAGAATTGACGAGTTTGAAAATCTGACGAAACGTTTCATCGATTAAAAAGACAGATTTTCCGCTTTTACAATCGTACCCAACCACCTGTTGCCAGCCTATAAGCCAAAACCATTCGGACCTATACAGCTATTCGGATTCATTGTCTATTATACATGCCGGAAAGCAGTTGTTCGTATATGCCGTGATGATAATTTTTTGACTTTATTTTTAATGCAGGCAGTAAAAAGAATATAAAATAATTCCCCACAGATTAAAGTCCGGAAGGAAACATATCTGTGGGGAATAATTGTATATACCGAAAAGTAATAACAGCATCAACGTTTATGCCAGAATCCCGGCGAGAACATAAGCAGAATACCAAATAATTCCAATCGACCAATTAACATCAAGAACGATAATATCCATTTGACAATATCGGGAAGAGTACTCCATGAAAAGGCCGGTCCATACGCTCCCAACCCCGGTCCTACATTACCTAAACTGGAAACCACCAGTCCAAACGATTCCGTAAGGCCCAGACCCAAAAACATCAAAACCACCCAACTAATGAAAATACAAATCATATACAACAAGATAAACGTATTGACTGTTGATATGGTAGATAAAGAAATAGTCTGTTGATTCACTTTCACCGGCAGCACAGCACGCGGATGTATCAAGCGGCTGAACTCATTTTTCATATTCCGGAATAAAATAACCAGACGCATATTCTTGATACCACCACCCGTAGATCCGGTACAGCCACCAGCCATCATCGTATAAATCAAGAGCATCCATGTGAAAGGAGGCCAGCCATTATAGTCATCGGTAGCAAAGCCACAGGACGTATGGATACTGGCAACCTGAAAGAAAGCCTTTCGGAAAGCCTCTTCCCAGCCATAATGATTTTGAGTAACCAGAGGAACCGTAATAAACAAGGTCACTACTCCCACCGATATCAGAAACCATCTGCTTTCATCATCCTTGAACAGATGAAGGAACTTACCTTTCAAACACATAAAATACAAGGAAAAATTAATTCCCGACAAAACCATAAAGATAGCAATCACATATTCTATAAAGGGAGAATTCCAATGAGCCACACTATCTTGCTTGGTAGAATATCCTCCGGTAGCTGTCGTAGAAAATGCATGACACACAGCATCAAACAAGTTCATGCCGCCCAGCATCAACAAAATAGTTTCAGTCACGGTAAGCAACAAATATACAGTCCAAAGCCACTTTGCCATGATACTGATTTTAGGATGAATCTTATCATGCGTCACTCCCGTAGCCTCAGCCGAAAACAAGACCTGATTTCCAACCCCGAAAATCGGCAAAACAGCTATGGTAAAAAAGACAATTCCCAGTCCACCTATCCATTGAGAAAAGCTACGCCAGAACAACATTCCATACGAAAGCGACTCAATATCATCAAGGATAGTGGCCCCCGTTGTGGTAAACCCCGACATTGTTTCAAAGAAAGCATCGCTTACCGAAGGAATTTCCCCACTCAGATAAAAAGGAAGCATGCCAAACACTGTAAATAAAAGCCAGGTAAAAGCCACAATACAATATCCGTCGCGGCGAGAAAGCTTATTCTCTGCCTTACGCCCTAAAAACAACAATATGCTACCCGCCGCAGCAGCTATCAGTGTAGAATATACAAAATAAATATAACTATGTTCGCTGTAACATAACGATACGCCTGCACAAACAAGAAACATTACTCCCTCTATGAACAACAAAATACCCAATATCCGGAAGATCATCTTACGATTAATCAGACTATTTGTCCGGTTTCCACTTAAATATTCATTATTAGCTATAATATCTTGCATTTCTTTTTTTCTAAAAATTGAGATACAAATCTAATGATAAAGATCGAATAGAATGGATTTTTCATGTAAAAAGATGCATTTTAAATTGTAATTTATACCCAACATTCGGAAATATTTGCGTAATTTGCAACATTAATTAACCAAATTATCTTCTGACACTGTATGAGCAAACTCACTTTTCATCTGATTAAAAAGCTGACAGGCGTCGATATCGAACAATTACAAAATGATAACGAGGCTTTACTGATAAAAAACCAGCAACTTTCCATCGAAGTAAAAGACGCGAACAAGGAAGTAACCTACAAACGTACTCAGTTGACTGAAACGCAAGAGGAACTGTCCGTAGCACAGACAGAACTTAGCCAGTTGCAAACATCCATTGCGGCACACCAGCAGGAAATATCCAATCTGCAAACTGAAATTTCAAAATTGCAATCGGATAAAGAAAACGGATTGGAAAAAATGCAAAGCGATGAGCAGGAAATCGTTTCCCGCAACAACGAAATACAGTCACTGAGCAACAAGCTCGACGAGGCGCTGAAACTGAATCAGACGATTACTGCCGATAAAAATAAACTGGAACAACAGCTCACCGATTTAAAAGAAAAACAGGCCCAGAGTATAACACAACTGGAAGATTTAAAAAAGCAGAATGAATGTTTTGCTGCAAGCAAGGAACAACTGGAACAGCAATTGTCGGAAGCACTGAAACAAAACGACAGCCTTGCAGCTCACAAAGACGAGCTGGAACAAAAACTGGACGAAACTCTGAAACAATATGCAGCAACCGAAGCCGACAAAAACGAACTGGAGCACCAATTGACTGATGAAAAGGAAAAGCAAAACCAGCATGTTGCCCAACTGGAAGATCTGCAAAAGCAAAATGAATGTATTACTGCAAGCAAGGAACAACTGGAACAGCAACTGTCGGAAGCACTGAAACAAAATGAAGTTATTGCGGCTGGAAAAGACGAACTGGAACAACAGTTGGACGATGCTCTGAAACAAAACGAAACAATTACAGCCGACAAAGACGAGCTGGAACGTCAGTTGACAGATCTGAAAGAGGGACAAGACGAAAACAGTACGTTGCTCGAAGATTTACAAAAGCAGAACGAGAATATTGCGACTGAGAAAAATGAGCTTGACCAGCAACTCTCGGAGGCATTAAAGCAAAACGAAACGATTGCCACCAGAAGAGATGAGCTGGAACAACAGCTTAACGATGCGCTGGAACAAAATAAAACAATTTCAGCCGATAAAGATGAGCTGGAGCGTTTGCTGGCCGACGAGAAAGAGAAACAGAGCCAAAATGCTGCACAACTGGCAGAATTACAGAAACAAAATGAATGTATTACAGCAAGCAAGGAGCAACTGGAACAGCAACTGTCGGAAGCACTGAAGCAGAATGAAAGTATTACTGCCGGAAAAAGCGAACTGGAAAACCTGCAGAAACAGCTTGAAACACTGAAAAAAGAAAATGAAGCTCTAAAAAATTATTACTCACAACTGGAAGAAGAAAGAGGAAAAGCTGTACAAAATGAAGAGCAGGCGAAAAAAGGAATAGAAGACCTGACCAAAAACTATACCGACTTACAAAAAGACTTATCCGGACTGCAAGAGAAACTTGATGCAGCTGAATCTGAAAATGCAAACCTCTCGGGCAACCTTTCTGAACTGCAAAAGAAAATGCACCTTTTGCGTGAAGAGAAAGAACAGCTTGCAAAAGAAAAAGAAGAGTTACAAGCCACTCTGACCCGACTGGAGGAAAGCATGCAGCAGCAAGCAGCGGCAGAAAAAGAAGAACAGACTCAGGAGTCAGATAAGATTCAGGAAGAGCCGAAACAACCTCAGGATGAAGTAGAGCAATCGCAGGAAGCACAAACTCCCGCTCAAGAAGAATCCAACGAGGTGCCTGTACAGACAGAAGCACTTCACGGCGGAGAAGAACATCCAGCCACCGGACAAGCTGCTTCCACACCTGCTACACAGCAACCTGAACAGCCTCACCATTCAGATATACTGGAAGCATATCAGGAGATGAAAGCCAGACTGGAGGAAAGTACACTGCACTATCCGTATACACGCATTACCTCAGAAACAGACGGCTGCCAGTACATTTACGAATCGCGCACCCTGCAACTGAAAGCCGAGTTGTTTATCTGGGGAGTAGAAGGCAAGGAAGTTATACTCGAAGAAAACCACTTCATCCCGTACAATGAAATAGCCAACATAGAAGGTCTGGAGTCACCCTTTGCAACCGAAGCCATGGCTTGTGACTTCTCGGAAGGCGGCAACGGAGAAGAAGTTGCAGAAGCATTGTTGATGGCTATCTGTTGTTATCATCCGGTCCGTGTCACATACCGCGACAAGAACGGAAGAATATCAGACCGCAACCTCTACTGGATTTGCTTCCAGCCACAGGGAGTAGCCAGCGTACGGCTGCCGTACGAAAAGATTTTCCGCGACATGTTCGACGGAAACATCGATACGGAACATATCATGGCTATGTGCGCCCATAGTCCTGTTCCACGCATATTCATTATCAACCAGATATTGAACATACAGGTTTTCGATGCTTTCGTAACAACCCGTAAGGGAATAGACACACAGATAGACGGAATGTACTATGCAGTACTTGCCTCGCAGCAGGAAGCTGCCGACATGATTTACCAGTGCCTGCCGCAGCAGTTCAAGAAACTGCCTTCAGTCATCAGTTACCGTGCGCACTACTGGATGCTGGAAGGCGACTATCAGAAGGCGATGAAACTCTATCTGAGCTTTGCACCCGATACGAAAGTGGCAAACGGCAAGACATGGGCAGATATCAATACTGCCAATTTCGATGAATTTATCAGAAACGACGTAGAGGCGGAGCGTTTCTCACAACTGAAAGAAGCATTAAAAGAAGAGGGTTGGGCTATTTAATAGCCCAGCTCACTGCTGTCTATTTCTATTTCACCAAAGGAAATCATCGCATTAAACAGGCGGATGCGGGAATAAAGAGGCAAGTCGTCTACGGTTATGTCGCGTTCTACAAGCTGTTTTTCATCGAGCAGACGCCGGCGATGTGTCCCCTTCAGCAAAGGAGAAGAAGGCGTATGCCACTCCGTTCCGTTCCATAAAGCGACATTGGCTATCGAAGTATCTGTCAGACAGCCGTTTCGCACAATCAGTACATCATCTTTTTCGCCACGCCGGGCAAAGAGCTTGTCCAGCAGACTTCGGTCGGTACTTTTCAGCGAATAATCAGCCTCGTCACAATCTACCAGTTTCAAGCTATGCACCTGTCGCAAGTGATAAGGTATATAGCTCACATCCTCAACCTCACGACCATATACCACACGGCAACGCGTACGCTCCCGATAAGGTGCAGGATGAATGAATTCCGCCAAATCCAGCTCAGGCAGTTTCCCCCACACCATCCGGCGAGTTTCATTCAGGCGGAAGTTATGATAAGGCAAATTCCAGATTTCCCCGCCTTCGATACGAATAGTTTCAATAAATCGGCACATATATTTTTTTCACCATTTCTTCATATTCACTGCGGGCGTTGCTACGGAAAGTAATACCTCCCCCGCTTTTATACACCAGTCCACCGTCCGTCTGTTCCAGGAAACGAATCATCACCGCACTGTCCAGATTCCGTCCGTCAAAATATCCCATTACGCCGGTATAAAATCCCCGCTCATACGTTTCCGCCTCCCGGATAATCTCTACGGTTTTCTTCTTCGGAGCTCCAGTTATGGAACCCGCAGGAAGCAGTTTAAAGAACATCCCACCCAACTCTTCCCGATAGTTTTCCGGCAGGCGTCCCCTGATTTCGGAACTCATCTGGAGCAAGCGTCCGCTATGTGTATGCAGTTCGTCCAGATAGCGGTATCGGGTAACGGTTACTTCGGTTGCTACCTGACTCAAGTCATTGCGTATCAAATCGGTAATGGTAGCATGCTCGGCAGCCTCCTTCTCATCGTTCAGCAGCAAGTTGCGGGCATCGGGCAAAGAAGCATCAATGGTACCCTTCATCGGATACGAATAAATATAGCCATCGACTATACGGACAAATGTTTCAGGCGAAAATACCACAAAGCAATCGTCATACCACAACTTATAGCGAGCTGTAGCATGTTCGAATACCTGCCGCAGGGAAAGACTGGTTTCCACCGGCGTAGCACAAGTCAGATTCGTCAGAAACGAATTGCCGGCATGCAAGTTACGGTGAACAATATCGAACGAGCGAAAATAATCTTCATACGCCTGCGGAGCAGACTTCCAGTACATAGCCTCAGGTTTCGGAGCAGATGTTGGCAACACATTTGCAGCCTCCGGAAAAATAAAGGCCAACCTGTCTGGAGAGATGTCCTTCAGCTCCGAAACCAGACATTCCGTTTCATCAAAATTTATCAGGAAGAAAAATGCAGTTTCCCGTGCTCCGAAGCGGTTCATGCGGGCAATTGCTTCTTCACGATTGTAAAAATGCAGTTCTTTCATCGGGCAGAACGGGTTTTAAACGATAAAATATAAATAGTAACTCCGATGGTGACAAGTGCCATCATTCCCTTCAACCACCAGTAAGGAAACAGAAAAAGCACACAATGCAAGGCTGTAATCCAAAGCAAGGCAACAGATATAATCTTAGCCCGGAGCGGAATGGCCCTTTCCTCGCGGAAACTGCGAATATACGGTCCCAGATACTTATGTTCCAGCAACCAGTTGTATATGCGTGGGGAACCTTTGAAAAACAATGCCGCCGCAAGCAGCAAAAAAGGCGTCGTAGGCAGCACAGGCAAAAAAATGCCTATCACTCCCAACGCCAAGAAAAGGGAACCTGTTGCGATATAGATATATTTCATTGTACAAATATACAACGAAACCCGGATATTCCTCGAAAAGTAGAGTAAATACCGTCATATTTTCATATTGCCGCTTTTTATCCTATCTTTGCAGACAGTAAAAACAGATTAATATGGAAATAACCAGTGCCGAATTCGTAGTCAGTAATTCAAGGGCAGACATGTGCCCCAAGACCAACTTGCCGGAATATGCCTTCATAGGCCGGTCGAACGTAGGAAAATCCAGCCTCATCAACATGCTGACCAAACAGCCTAAGCTGGCCATGACTTCTTCCACTCCGGGAAAAACGCTTCTCATCAATCATTTCCTTGTCAACAAGGAATGGTATCTGGTAGACCTTCCGGGGTACGGCTATGCGCAGCGAGGCAAGAAAATGATGGAGAAAATTCAGAAACTCATCGAATATTATGTTCTCGAACGCGAACAGATGACCTGTCTGTTTGTGCTGGTAGACAGCCGTCTGGAGCCTCAGAAAATAGACCTCGAATTTATGGAATGGCTGGGAGAAAACGGCGTACCTTTTGCCATCATCTTTACGAAAGCCGACAAACAGAGTAGCGGAAAGACTAAATTCAATGTCGACCGGTATATGGAAGTACTGAAAGAACAATGGGAAGAACTTCCTCCGTATTTCGTGTCTTCATCGGAAAAGAAAACCGGAAGGAAGGAAATACTGGATTACATCGAGTCTATAAATAACTCTCTGCAAGCACAAATCAAGTAAGGCTCTGATTCTTTACCTGCAAATCTGGAGATGTTGTTTAAAAAATGTCCTGACGTTTTTTTATTTTTTGTACAAAAACAAAAATCTTTTGTACAAATTTTCGGAGAAACAAACTGAGGAATTTTTTCCTTTCTTGCGCCAGGACTGATGAAACTTCATGACACTCCATACATGACAAAGCCAACTAATTCGCACTCACTCTAAAAGATGCAAATTAGTTGGCTTTTAATCTTTTCGACAGAATTCTATCTTCAAAAGAGAGAAACGTCAGCCTTCTATCTCACTCAGTTCCAGCCAGCGCATACTCTTCTCGTCCAGTTCATCATTCAAAGCCGGAAGACGTTTCGATTTTTCCGTCAACTCTTCCACACTCAACGAACCACTGCACAGGGCTTCCTCCAGCGCTTTCTTTTCCGCCTCCAACTGGGCAATGTCTTTCTCCAACTGCTCGAATTCCTTTCTTTCCTTGAAAGTCATCCGGCGCTTGTCGTTCAGGCGTACACGCTGCGTCTTTTCCTCTTTCGGCTTGGCAGCCTCTTTCTCATGTTCCGCCTTGGCAAGTTTCCATTCGCGATAGTCGGAATAATTGCCGGGGAAGTCGCGTATATCGCCCTGACCTTTGAATACCAGCAAATGGTCGACAACCTTATCCATGAAATAGCGGTCGTGGCTGACAACAATCACACAACCTTTAAAGTTCTGCAAGTATTCTTCCAGCACCTGAAGAGTCACAATATCCAAATCGTTGGTAGGCTCGTCCAAAACGAGGAAATTCGGATTCTTCATCAGCACCGTACACAAATACAAACGGCGGCGCTCTCCACCACTCAGTTTATAGACATAACTATGCTGTGTTTCGGGAGTGAACAGAAAATGCTGCAGAAACTGCGATGCTGTCAGGCGTTTGCCGTTGCCCAGTTCTATGACCTCTGCAATGTCGGTTATCACGTCTATCACCTTCATCTGCTCGTCGAACTTCAATCCGTCCTGCGAATAATATCCAAAACGTACCGTTTCGCCGATATCGAGCGTACCGCTGTCCGGCTTCTCCAAACCCATCAGAATCTTGATAAATGTAGACTTTCCGGTTCCGTTGTTTCCCACAATACCCATTTTTTCATAACGGGCAAAAATGTACGAAAAGTCATCCAGAATCTTTATATCGCCGAAGCTCTTACACAAATGGTCGGCCTCAAAAATTTTTGAGCCGATATACGATGCCTTCACGTCGAGCTTTACGTTCGTATCATACGTACGCTGCTTGGCAACCTTCTCCAATTCGTAAAAAGCCTCCTCACGATAGCGTGCCTTGTGACCGCGCGCCTGAGGCATACGGCGCATCCATTCCAGCTCTGTACGATACAGATTGTTGGCACGTGCAATTTCCGCATTGGTTGCATCGATACGCTCTTGACGCTTCTCAAGGTAATAGCTGTAATTTCCTTTATATGAATAAATCTGCTTGTTGTCTATTTCGATGATTTCCGAGCAGACACGATCGAGGAAATAACGGTCGTGTGTTACCATGAGCAAGCTCAGGTTGGCACGGTTCAGATATTCTTCCAGCCATTCGGTCATATCGAGATCCAAGTGGTTGGTCGGCTCGTCCAGAATCAGCAGGTCAGGTTCGGTAATTAAGACATTCGCCAGTGCCACACGCTTGAGCTGTCCTCCAGAAAGATGCTTGATTTTCTGATCGAAATGACGGATTTTTAACTGTGAAAGAATCTGCTTAGCACGGCGCTCATAATCCCACGCCTTTTCGTGTTCCATGCGTGCCAGCAAGTCCTCCAGCCCCGGATTTCCGGGAGTTTCCATACATTTCTCATATTCCTTTATCAGCTCGACGGTACTGTTTCCGTGATGGAAACAAGCCTCCAGCACCGTCAGTTCTTCCGGATAAGAAGGACTTTGCTCCAAATAGCCCACCCGCAAGTCACGACGGAAGGTAATGGTACCTTCATCGTACCCTTCCTTTCCAGCAAGTATATTCAGCAACGTTGTTTTTCCGCTTCCGTTCTTGGCTATCAGCCCGACGCGCTGTCCCTGCGCTATGCCGAACGATATTTCATGGAACAGCAGCAGGTCGCCAAAAGATTTTGTCAGATTCTCGACTTGTAAATATGGAATCATTCTCTTTTATCTTCTAAATTAATTTTACATCGTAACGGTCAGAGTACCGCCTCTACTTCCGAACGGATACGCGCATACTCGGCCTTCAAGTCGCAAGGCTGGCCGTTTTTCACCTTATCCCATATCAATCGGGCCGGATTGACCATAACATCTGTCTGAGCGAAGCGCAAGGCAGGATACTCCTTCTCGCCGTCTACGACTGTCACCCAGTCCATGCCATCCATTTCATTTACAAGAATCGCTCCGAAGGCAAAGCCAAAACTTTCCCATGCCGACCGCTGGTTCTTGTTGAAACGTCCGCTATCCATCACTTTCTGTATGCTGTCTATATCGGCTTCACTCGAAGTAAAATCTTTGGTGAGCTGCTTCTTGATGGTAGAAACAGCCCAGTCGTATGCTTCATTGATAGCATTTATCTCGAGCACACGCACCGGAATAATTTCTTTCCATGGCTTTTCACCTGCGCCACGCACATTCAACGACGCTATAATCTGCTCGGCCACCTTTACACTTTCGCCTTTGCTCACGGTAAACGAACATTCTACAGAAATATTCCCCTTACCCGTCACCCAGATATGGGAAGTATACCATACTCCGTTTTCCTGAAAGCTCTCGGTCAGATAGGCACAGTTCCACTTGCCGACCTTGACCAGTTTCACTCCACGACTCTGCTGCATTTCGTACTCGATACACTCCTGTGCATAATTCCGGCTCTCGCCCTGATAGGCTGAAATACGGAAGTTTCCCGTCCATTTGTCGGGATTGTAAAACAAGAAACTGTCTTCTGTGTCCTCAAACTCGCGCCAGTCTGACGGATATTCCAGTGAGAACCACGAACCGGGGGATATATATTTCATCATAACCATGTTATTTTTAAGAAATCAATACTAAGACACGTACACACATTTTCTCTGCGGCATATTATTTGACCGGAAGAATCTCTATCCAGTAGTCGTCCGGATCATTAATGAAATAGAGTCCCATAGCTTCATTTTCGAAACATACGCAACCCATTTCCTTGTGGAACTTGCGTACTTCATCGTAGTCACCTTCTACACGCAAGCAGAGATGGCTTTCATTTTCGCCCAGTTCGTATGCCTCCGTATGGTCGCGTAGCCATGTCAGCTCCAGCAGAAAATCAGAATGGTCGTCGGCCATATATACCAGAATGAATGAACCGTCGCCAGCTTCCTTACGGTGCGACTCATGCAATCCCAGTGCTGTTTCATAAAACTTGATACTCTTTTCCAGATTAGTCACATTGATATTAAAATGATCGAATCGTCCTTTTACTTGCATAATACTTTTCATTTATTGAGTTCTAAACTTATTTTTTGTCCTCTCGACCGTATTTCAGGCATCGAGGCGCCATTCTTCTGCGCTATGGGCAGGAAAGCGGCAGCCTTATCGTATGCTTCGTCGAAGTGCATCGGTACAAAGATAGAAGTTTTTATCTGTTCTACAAATTGGCGAGGGCCACGCATATACTCCCTCCCCAGGCGCGGATCGACAGGAAACATTACCACATCCATGCTGCGAGTATAGCGGGCAATGTCATTCAGTTCGCGAAGAAAATGATTTTCGTAACCTCTCCATTCGGCCTCATCGCTTTCATCCATCCAGTGCCAGTTATTCAAGTCGCCTGCATGAAATATCTTTTTCCCTGCCACTTCGATAAGAAAAGACACACCGATATCGGTCGATCCGAAAGCATGTATCTGCAAAAGTTCATCGGCGTAATGTTCTCCTTTCTCCAGCCATATCGCATCTTCCGGCCCCGCCAGCTTCTGCTGTAAAATATCCCGCGAGAAAATGAATGAAACGTCGGCATGTTTTGCCCGAAACGTGAGCACGTTTTTATTGAAATGATCGGCATGAGAATGGCTGGAAAGCACATACAGTTTGCCGGGACGTTTCAGTAACTCATCGTGCACAACACCACTTGTTGCCGAAACCGAATCCTCAAAGTAATCCATAATCACGGTAAACCCTTCACCCAGCAAAGCAAATCCGCTGTGATATAAATAGATAAGTTCCATTTTATTCTACCTGTTTATTTTCCGATAGGCTGTATATAAGCACGGGTGGCCTTGTCAATCTCAAGAAACATATAGTTCAGCTTACCAGAATGAATCATTTTTTCATTCTCCTTATAAATACGGGTTGCATATTCCTTCGACTTGTCGAACATCAGCCGCGAAACACTTTCCTGCGATTTTCCCGCCACTGTAGAATCCAGCTTTTCTTCGGGGAAGAAATCATCCAGATTTACGTCACCTATCATCGAGGTTTCCAGAAAATGCATATTCCGGTGCATGCGGTCGGTATAATATCCTACAAACATATGTCCGGGGATACGTACCAGAATCGGATCGATATTGATAGCCTTAAGCAATGAAGCAAACAACACACTGCCGTCCACACAGTTTATCTGTGCCGACTGCAAGGCATCATCGAATGTACGGACCCGCTGAGTAAATACTACATTCGACGACAAACTGCTGTTGCTGATGGAACTGTACTTAAAGTTTCTTTTCTGTAAAACATACCACAAAGCATATACCTGCTTGTCGACAATGTCTTCACTCTTACCCTGATATCCCCAGAAACGATTGACGATGCGTGTATTCAAGGCTTCACGCAACAGTTGGTCTATCTTCGGATTGTCCTCATTCACATAAGCGGCAAAAAATTCTCCCGTATCATGAAATTTCATACGGCTGTCGATATATCCCAGCAGACATTCGTTGATGCTACGCACAGAAAAAGTATGTACACTACCGCTCAGCTTGCGTTTATTCAACTCCACATGCATGGAAACACTGACCGGAACAGCCTGCTCGTTCTCACGAAGGGCATTGTAATTCCACACGATATCAGGAAAAACGGTATATTCTTTTCCCGCTTCGGGCAAAATAAATTCAGACACGGAGCGTGAAAAGAAAGGGGTTTCATCTACCTCTACCCTCAATTTACTATTGTTATACGTGCTCTTTATACGTACGGCAATGCACGATTTTGAATTACCGATATAACCGGTATCTGCAGGAACAATCAAATTGGCATCCGTAGTAGCCGTCGACAAGATAGTGACAGGGAAAATATTACCGCCCAGTTCGTCCGTAATTTCGAAACTGGAACGGAATGGTTCATACCGATAGATATAAATACCCGCAACCAGCACTACGACAACTCCCAGCACACATGTGGACAATTTCCACTTATTACCGATACGAGAAAAGAATTTCAGCCCTTTCATATTACTCTATTTAAAAGAATGTCACTCAGGAGCAGCCCCAGCCACATCCTGAATGACAATATACTTAATGCAACTGTCAGATTATCTGACTGCAATACATTCAATTTCTACCAATGCGCCTTTTGGCAATGCTTTTACAGCAACAGCAGAGCGAGCAGGAAAATCACCTTCAAAGTAGGTTGCATATACGCCGTTCATTTCGGCAAACAATGACATATCTGCAAGGAATACAGTGGTTTTCACAATATTGGCAGTAGTCAAGCCAGCCTCAGCCAGAATATTTTTAATGTTTTCGAATGATTGTGCAGTCTGTTCTGCTACTCCACCAGGAGCAAATTCTCCGGTAGCCGGATCAACAGGCAGCTGTCCCGACAAGAATACCATACCATTTGCTTCGATAGCCTGGCTATACGGACCGATAGCAGCAGGAGCCTTTTCTGTAAAAATTACTTTCTTCATGTTGTTTGTTTAGCTTTTTAGTATAAAAAAATCTATAAGTTAAAATTCAACGCTAAAATAACACTTTTCTCGCAAACAGAGGAAAAAAAGAAAAAAAAAGGCAAGTTTATTGGATAATATCAGAAAAAGGCTTACTTTTGTCAGTGTAAAAACTTCTTTTTACTTACATCAAATAAAAAAACAATCATTATAACTGTAATTACTGACAAGCGTAAATAATACGGGCACTTTCTTATCATATGCCTGTGCGTGATTCTATGCGCATATGCTTTCATGTATTTACTAAATTCATTACACTATACTTATGTATAACATCATTCAACTAAATGACAAAGATTTGACTGAATTGCAGCAGATTGCCAAAGAGTTGGGACTGAAAAAGACCAGTACGCTACGTAAAGAAGAACTGGTATACCGCATTCTGGACGAACAAGCAATCGTCGGTGCTACCAAGAAAGCGGCAGCTGCCAAGTCAAATGAAGACCGTAAAGAAGGGCAGCCTCGCAAACGCTCACGTATCAGCGTGAAAAAAGAAGGCGACAAAGTGTACACAGCAACAAAGGACAAAGCACAAAAACTGGAAGCTAATACTCCTCCCCTGCCAGCACCTGCCCCGCTCTTTAAAGATGAAAATGTACAACCTTCAGAAAAACAGACGGAAAGCGTTGCCGCTCCTGCCAATGACGAAAAGCCCAAGACTAAACGAGGACGTAAGCCCGGAAGCAAGAACAAAGCTACATTGGAAAAGGAACAAAAATTAAATCAGACAAATACTGAAGAACCTATTCAGGAAAAGACAATTCCAACACCGGTAGACAATGATGACATGGAGCTTCCGGAACTGAACCTTACAGGTGGTGACGACTTTATTCCTATCGAAGATCTTCCTTCTGAAAAAATTGAACTTCCGACAGAGTTGCTGGGAAAATTTGAAGCTACAAAAATGGAAGCTGCTCCACAGACAGCGCCTGCCGAGAAACCTGAAAAGGAAAATAAACCCAACAACAACAAATTTCAGCAGCGCCAGCAACGCTACAACAATAATAACCGCAACAACAATCAGAACGGACGCCAGCAACAACAGCAATCTCAGAACAACAATCATACCGTTCCTCAAAATACAACTGCCAACCTTCCGGCTCCTCAGCCTGCCGTTGCAGAACCGGTACAGCCTAAACCGGTAGAAAAACCGTATGAGTTCGATGACATCTTGGCTGGTACGGGGGTTCTGGAAATAATGCCTGACGGCTATGGATTCCTCCGTTCTTCCGACTATAACTATCTTTCTTCGCCAGATGATATTTATGTATCTCAGTCACAAATCAAACTGTTCGGACTGAAAACAGGTGACGTAGTTGAAGGTACAATTCGCCCGCCTAAGGAAGGTGAGAAATATTTCCCGTTGGTAAAAGTATCAAAAATTAACGGACTGGACCCCGGACTGGTACGTGACCGTGTACCGTTCGATCATTTGACTCCGTTATTCCCGGACGAAAAATTCAAGCTCTGTAAAGGATATGACGACAACTTGTCGGCACGTGTTGTCGATCTTTTTGCTCCAATCGGTAAAGGACAGCGTGCTCTGATCGTCGCACAGCCAAAAACAGGTAAAACTATCTTGATGAAAGATATCGCTAATGCCATCGCTGCCAATCATCCGGAAGTGTATATGATTATGCTGCTTATCGACGAACGCCCGGAAGAAGTAACCGACATGGCACGCAGTGTAAATGCCGAAGTCATTGCTTCTACTTTCGACGAACCGGCAGAACGTCATGTTAAAATAGCAGGCATCGTACTGGAAAAAGCAAAACGCATGGTGGAATGTGGTCACGATGTTGTTATCTTCCTCGATTCTATCACTCGTCTGGCCCGTGCTTACAATACAGTATCACCGGCATCGGGTAAAGTACTTTCGGGTGGTGTCGACGCAAACGCACTGCATAAGCCGAAACGTTTCTTCGGTGCCGCACGTAACATTGAAGGTGGAGGTTCACTGACCATTATTGCTACCGCCCTGATTGATACGGGCTCTAAGATGGATGAGGTTATCTTCGAAGAATTCAAGGGTACCGGTAACATGGAACTCCAACTGGACCGCAACCTGAGCAACAAGCGAATCTTCCCGGCTGTCAACATTACGGCATCAAGTACCCGTCGCGACGATCTGTTACTCGACAAGACAACATTGGACCGTATGTGGATTTTACGCAAGTATCTTGCCGACATGAATCCGATAGAGGCTATGGACTTTGTAAAAGACCGACTGGAAAAGACCAAAGACAACGAAGAGTTTCTGATGAGTATGAACTCATAAGAATAAATTTTATACAGACTGCATGCCCTGTAAGCTTCTGCCTCTATGCAGAATGCTTGCTGGGCTTTTTTATTCATAAGACTGTATCAGTACACCGGATTCTTATTTTTACCTTTTTTAAAAATTACAATTAGAAACTTTCACCGTACAAACTCTTATCATGTGGAGTTTATTTTCTATATTTAGACCAACAAAACTCATCACATTATGAAAAGGGTAATTTTATTGATAGCCTTATTTGCTGTCACATGGGAGCTTAAAGCACAAAATAGTGATCCGACACGATGGGAAGCAACTGTGGGATTGAACGTTTCCAACCTTGGCGGATTAGGTTCTCGCACCGGATTCCATATAGGAGCCAGAGCTGAATTTCCGATATTTGCCTTGGATACCAAAGGATACATCAACGCGGGAGCTATTTTGTCATTAAAGGGATGTTCGCAAGACCGGCTGGAACTGGGGACCATAAAAACGAATCCTTATTATCTGGATATACCAATCCATTTCGGCTATAAGCATAACATCACAAGAAATGTATCTGTCTTCGGCGAAGTAGGACCATACTTCGGAATCGGATTATTCGGCAAGCACAAACTGAAAGACGTTACGATTACGGATGTAGAAGGGAGTCACGTAAAAGAAGACTATGAAGAAAATGTTTTCGCAGACAATGGTCTGAAACGGTTTGACTTCGGACTCGGATTCCGGATTGGCGCGGAACTACAAAAAAGATACTCTGTTTCTCTGGGATATGACTGGGGATTGCTTAATGAATATAAAAAAGGTGAGACAACTGCCGGAGAATATAGCAACAAGTACTGGGATGCGACACCTGACTTGAAAAACAGGAATCTGACTATTTCTTTAAGTTATAAGTTCTGATTTTTACGAGGAACGAACTAACTGAAATATAAAAGAGAGCTACATGACTCCCTGTAAACGACGGATTATCGCCAACAAACAGCCCCTTAAAAGTTTATCTGTACAACTTTTAAGGGGCTGAATTTTTATCAGTCATCAATATCGATTACACGATATTTATTGTCGAAGGTTATTTCCCAATGGTTAGTAAGTTTCACTTCATATTCTTTACCTTTACGTTCTATCTGAAGTATCTTTTCTTCGGGATAGTGTGTCTTAACATATGTTTTAACGGGCGCAGGAACGATGGCGGCAGGTATTTCCGATTTCAGACATTTGACTTCAGTCCAATTGCCAGAATGATCAAACTCCAGTTTTTCTCCGTTTGTAAAAATAACATCGTAGGTCTTATTGAATAATCCTGATTCCATTTTTGCCAAGGCTACCTTATGATTTTTAAAATAGGTTGTAATAAAGGTCTGAGCCTTTGTCGGCAATTGCCCCACCTGAATCGGCTTGTCATTATCTGCCCACAACATTGTCTGTACTGAGAAAAAACATACCAGTAAAAAAACGAACTTCTTCATATCTGCATTGTTTTAATTGTTATTACTTGATTATTGTATTGCAAAGGTGCAGAACGAATCTGAAAAGAAAATGAAATAAGGACAGAAATTCTCAAAATTCGGATTCATCTCCAATCAGAATAATACGAAACTGCCAGATTATTGAAATACCCCTACTCCGATCGGCTTAATGTAAATACATGCCTGTTGTCTATATAAGCATAAGCAATCTGTAAATGATTCGATTTACAAATAGAATCAACCAAAGCCAAACCAAGCCCTGTCGAGCCTTCTTTCTTCTGTCCCTGATAGAAGCGCTCGAATATACGCTCACGGTCCAGAGCTTCCTCGCCGGCATTGCTGATTTCGAACGAACTGGAAGTTATCTTTATATGAATGAATCCGTTATCTACATTATGGACAAAAGCGTTTTTCAACAAATTGGTAACCAGTACAGACACTAAGGCATCATTTATGTCTACGCAGAATTCCGAATCACTTTCTACCGTCACCGTAATATTACGATAAGCATACACTTCCTTGTAGTCCTCCAGATAACGGTTGAGAATTTCATTCAGACAAACAGAATGAGTATCTGCAAACTGACCGTTTTCTATTTTACACAGCAACAGCAAAGAACGGTTCATACGCGTCAAATTCTCTAAGGTCTGATGTGTCTTTATCAGCTCATTTAACTGATGTTCTGTCAGGTTTTCATCTTCCATAAGCATTTCCAGGCGGTTACGACAAATGGCGAGCGGTGTCTGCATTTCATGTGAAGCATTTCCAATAAATACTTTCTGCTGTTCAAACAGTTTCTCACTACGCTCGGCATAAGCCATTGCTGCCGTATTCAGTCGACGAAACTCGGTAACCCGTGTTTCATTTTCCAACGGCGCATTCTTTTTCCCTAACTGATAATTGTCCAACCACCTGAGTAATGTATACAGTGGCTTCATATTTTTATGAAATACCCACACATTTATCAGCAGAATAATCAGTAGTAATAAAACATACAAAAATACAATCCACCAGAAAATAGCTCTTAACAAATCAAGTTTCTCAATGGTCGGTGTATAAACTACCAGCTCCATATAACGTTCATCATCTGTCCGGAAAATGGTTATCAGAACGCGTGCCGGCTCCGTTTCATCTTTTTCAGTAATAAATACCATCTCATCGCGGTAAGTTATTTGAGGATGAGATGCCGCATAAGATTTGCTGACTTCGTATAGATAATATTGGTTGTTGGAACCATTGCTGGCTGCCGGCATTTCTTCTCCCGACAAAGCACGAATAATAAGCCCCTCGGAATAATCTTCCAAGGAATCGTCGACCTCATCATTTACCTCATCGACAATCTTTATGTAAAAGAATCCGGCCCACAAGGATAAAACGATAATCAAAGCCAGCGAGATACGCCATAATACTAAATGGAATAATTTCATTCGACTACAAATTTATATCCGAAGCCGTAAACAGATTTCAGTTCGGGAGTTGCTCCTGCATCTTTCAAACGTTTGCGCAAATTTTTTATTTGCGCATAAATAAAATCAAAATTGTCAACTTGATCAATATGGTCGCCCCAGACGGATTCTGCCAGTGTATTTTTATTTACCAAACGTCCCGGACGTGACATAAAATAAATCAGTATATCATATTCCTTCCGGTTCAACTCTATTTCTTTGCCTTGTACCAGCACACGAAACTGATCGGGAAAAACTTCTATATTCCCGACTTGCAATTTGCGTTCACCATCGCGCAGGTTACGACGGAACAGACTTTTTATGCGTGCATGAAGTTCGGCCAAATGAAAAGGCTTGGGCAGGTAATCATCCGCCCCCAAATCGAGTCCATTCACTTTATCTTCCAAAGAATCTTTTGCTGATAAAATAATCACATTCGTACGCTTTCCCAGTGCATGAAGCTCCTCCAGCAAATCAAGTCCATTACCGTCTGGAAGCATGATATCCAACAAGATACAATCGTAGTCATAATCTTCAATCTTTTGCAGGGCTGTACGATAATCCGGTGCTTGAGATACCACATAACGTTCTTTTTCCAAGGAGTTTGTCGTAATCTCCCTTAAATCTTTATCATCTTCTACTATTAATATTTTCATAGTTCTATTTTTTATGGCAAAAATAAGATTTTCATGGAGATATGCAAATACATTTCTTTATTCTCATAACCTATAACTGAACAAATTTCGGGAGAAACACTGACAAACAAAAAAAGACACATTCCTATTCTTCTTTCCAAAGAATATGGAATGTGTCTGGTTCATATATCTGCCAATAATTTTCTTATTGCATTTTTACCTCTTTGCCAGCATCATACAAATGCTTGGCATCATCAGGAATGGGTTCGTTCATATTATCGAAAGTAAGTATATGTTCGCCATAATAGGCTTCATTGACTTTCAGCTTAATGCCTTTTGCCTTATCAAGTGGAAGTGTATTTAAATTATAACAGACGACTCCAGGATTTAAATTAAGACCGCCCAACGTATCGCCATAGGTATTATAACGATATTCCAAATGTATATAGCCGTCATCGGCAATATCAGGCTGATCTGCTCTTTTTACCAAGCTGACACGATGTTTATATTGCAAAGGACGTTTCTGGGTAAAAATTACATTCAGATAACCACCTCCAATCCATAAATTTTCCAGATATGCCGGATGATCGGCATACTCATCTTCATTTTCGGGAGTCAGGTCTTCTACCGCCTTCGTCAGGAAAGGATAGATTTGTTCAGCTTTGATGCCGACATCATAGCCATAATAATTATCAAACAAAGGATTGAAGACTAAAAAGGCACGCTGTCCTTCTACCAGAGAATAATTCCATATCCCATTGGCAGCTGGAAACATTGTCCCCCATGTATCGCCTGTAAAACTATATACACCCTCTCCTTCTACACGAACTGTTACCCAATCTGAAGCAATGTCGCCAATAGAATAGCCATCATCATCGCTACAAGACTGCCACATACCCGCTAATACGAATATAGCAGCGACCCAGTATTTTCTCAAAATATTCATAGAATTATCATTTTTCTATTTATTAAAGTAAAAAAATACCGAATACTGCATGTATTAATAAAAATTAAGAGGCTATGAAAATCATAGCCTCTTAATCTATCTATTTAAAATTTATTATTCATTGAACCAGCGAACATAGCAGAAGTCCTGACGATAAGGTAATTCTGGATTCTTCGGGAACATACGGTAAGCAACTTTAAAGCTTCCGGCATTAGACAGACTGTGAGTAACCTGGAAAGTATACAAATCACCTTCACGTTTAACCATTTCCATAGGAGCTACACAGTAAACATATTCCTTGCCTTCTACATTGGTATAAGTTACAACCATTTCGATACCTATAGCATCGTCAAGTCCCTTTTCATCGACAACACAAGTAATGGTATAATCCTTACCGCTTTCTACATTGCCTTGACGCAGCTCTTCGCACTTATCCATTGAAACGACCTGAATAGAATCCCATTTCTCGGCAACTTCTTCTTTCCATTTTGCCAATTCTTTGACTTTAGCAAAATCATTTTCAGCCAATGCGTGGAAACGTTTAGCTTCCTTACTGTAGAACTTATGATAGTAATCGTCCAGCTGACGTTTCATTGTATAGTGAGGAGCAATCTGAGCAATAGAATTCTTGATAGTCTTAACCCATCCTTCAGAATATCCTTTCTTGTTGCGCGCATAATACAACGGTAAAATTTCTGTTTCAAGTATGCTATAGATAGTTGCAGCATCCAACTTATCCTGATACTCCTGATTCTGGTAAGTACGTTTATCAGTCAGGGCCCAACCAGCACCTTCACGATAACCTTCCAACCACCATCCATCAAGAACAGAGAAGTTTACAACACCGTTCATCAAGGCTTTTTCACCTGATGTACCAGATGCTTCCAACGGACGTGTCGGAGTATTCATCCAGATATCAACACCAGAAACAAGGCGACGTGCCAGTTTCATGTCATAATTCTCAAGGAAAATAATCTTGCCCAAGAATTCAGGACGCTGAGAAATTTCAACAATCTTCTTAATCAAACCTTGTCCTGCACCGTCATGTGGGTGTGCTTTACCAGCAAACAAGAACTGTACCGGATAGTCAGGGTTATTTACAATCTTAGACAGACGGTCCAAATCAGTAAACAACAAGTGTGCACGTTTATAAGTAGCAAAACGACGGGCAAAACCAATCAGCAAAGCATTCGGATTAATTTTATCCATCAATGATACAACACGAGAAGGATCTCCCTGATTCTTCAACCATGTATCACGGAACTGATCACGGATATAATTAATCAACTTATTCTTTAATGCCAAACGAGTCTTCCAGATTTCTTCATCGGGCACATTGTAGATCTTTTCCCAAATTTTTGGATTGGACTGATCTTTCAAGAATTCCTTGTCAAAATATTTAGCATACAACTGTTTCCATTCAGAAGCACACCAAGTCGGGAAGTGTACACCGTTAGTTACATAACCTACATGGTTTTCTTCTGGGAAATAACCCTTCCATATACCAGAAAACATTTCCTGAGAAACTTTTCCGTGCAGCCAACTTACACCGTTAACTTCCTGGCAAGTATTACAAGCAAAAGTAGACATACAGAAACGTTCATTGTGATCACCCGGATTGATACGACCTAAATCCATCAAATCATCCCAAGAAATACCCATACGCTGCGGATAACCTCCCATGTATTTTCCGAATAAACCTTCGTCGAAATAATCATGACCAGCAGGAACCGGAGTATGAACAGTGTACAATGAAGATGCACGAACTACTTCCAAAGCTTCATCGAACGACATTCCGCTTTCTACATAATCGCACAAACGCTGAACGTTACATAATGCAGCATGACCTTCGTTGCAGTGATATACATCTTTCTTTATGCCTAACTTCTTCAGCAGCAAGACACCACCGATACCTAACAATATTTCCTGTTTCAGACGGTTTTCCCAGTCGCCACCATAAAGCTGATAAGTGATAGGACGGTCGAACTCACTGTTCATTTCATTATCTGTATCAAGCAAATACAAAGGTACACGACCTACATTTACTCTCCATACATATGCATGAACATAATAATTCAAATAAGGAACATCAAGTACCATCGGCTGACCATTCTCTTCAGTTACACGTTCCAATGGAAGACTTCCAAAGTTCTGTGCTTCATAATTGGCAATCTGCTGTCCGTCCATAGACAAACTCTGAGTGAAATAGCCGTAACGATACAAAAATCCGATACCGCACATATCAACGTTGCTGTCTGAAGCTTCTTTCAGATAATCACCCGCCAGAATACCCAAACCACCAGAATAGATCTTCAAGACATGAGTCAGACCGTATTCCATACAGAAATAGGCAACGGAAGGACGAGAAGTATCAGGCTTCTCATTCATATATGCTTCGAATTTATTATAAATGCTATTTATTTTATCCAGAACTTCATGGTTTGTAGACAACGCTTCAAGTTTTTCGTAACTTAAACGTTCCAGCAAAGCGACCGGGTTCTGACCTACGACCTGCCATAATTCAGGGTCCAGTTCTTTAAACATCTCGGTTGCTTCATCATTCCATGCCCACCAAATATTACGAGCCATTTTTCCCAACATCTTCAATGATTCGGGAATACGAGATTTTACATTTACCTCTCTCCATACCGGAGCGTTAGCATAATTCGTTTTGACTTTCATATTGCTTAAAATTAGTATAAGAATTCAAGTTATTTCAAAGAAAGGCGCTTTGCGGCATTACGTAACGCAATGTCGTAGGCCTCATAGTAGTACTGTATAAAGTGTTTCCACAGTGCCTTTTCAGCAATATTTGCCGCATTCTTACGTATTTTATTAATCTCTGTATCAGTCAATGTCGAAAATTCAGTAATCGTATCTTTTATCATATCTGCTACTTCCGAATAATTGTAATCTGTACGATGGATTACTTTTACTCCGTCTTCCAACATAGAGTAACTTCCTTTCAAGGAATTAACCCATAATCCGAATCCGGCCAAATCGGTAGTAATAGTAGGAACTTTGAAAGCAATACTCTCCAACGGAGTATACCCCCATGGTTCATAATATGAAGGATAAACACTTAAATCCATTCCAATCAGCAGATCATAATACAACTCATTCAATATGCCATCTTTACCATCCAGATAACAAGGGACAAAAACAACTTTTACCTTTGTATCCACAGCATTAGACATATTCAGATATTTCAACATATCCAATACCTGGTCATGACTCATGTTATGCAACCAATGGGTAATAAACGGACACTCCAGAGGAGTATCATAGTCTTTGCCACTATCCAGACGCTCACGCAAATCTTCACGAGCCTCACCTACCCATCCTGGTACATAGATAAACGCCAGAATATCTTTCTTCAAGTTCTTGTCACGTGTAAGTCTGTTCAATGCTTCCAAATAGACATTGATTCCTTTATTCTTAAATTCATAGCGTCCACTGGTTCCAATAATCATTGTTTCATCGGTAAGATGAATGCCCATTAGTTTGTTTGCCATGTTCAACAGAGTGGCACGGGCATGCTTACGTTTTTTAGCAAAAGCCGTACCCTTAGGAACAAAATCATCCTCAAAGCCATTCATGAGAACAACATCTGCCGACTTATCCAACAATTCACTACATTCATGATTCGTAATCTCACTTACCGTAGTAAAACAATCTACATGATGTGCAGTCTGCTTTTCAATAGAGTGTTTTGACTCCATATTAAGTTCCCGCGCCATCTGGTCGCCATTATAAGCAAATAAATAATCGTAAAGAGGTTTATTGTTTCCGGCAATTGAACGTCCGATAGAAGTAGCGTGAGTAGTGAAGATTGTTGCAATTTCAGGAACGTGTTTCTGTATGTATAAGGCTCCCAGTCCGGTCATCCATTCATGTGCCTGATAAATAACTTTATCAGAGGCTTTCAGGTTATACCTATAATAGCTTTCTACGACCTTTCCTGCTGCATATGAGAACATGGATGCTTCATCATAATCACCATAAGCGTGAAGGGAATCTACTTGGAAGTCGATCCATGCTTGGGTATAAATATCATTCTTTTGAGCATAGTACGAAGTGAAATCTACTAAAATAGCAATTGGATGTCCCGGGACATTCCATCGTCCTATACGTATTTTCAGTCCATCTTCTTCTGTAGCATGTTTACGCCATGCCAGCAACATCTTTTCATCTTCGGTAAATAGAGGATTCTCTTTCCCT
>HF993256.1:0-8121 GCA_000436795.1 Bacteroides sp. CAG:1076 | reverse complement strand
TTTCCCTAGCCAAACATCCGGACCAATAAAGAAAATCCTGTCAGGAAATACGTTCTGCAGGGTTTTCGCCCTTGTTGATAGTACAGTATAGATACCCCCTACCTTATTGCACACCTCCCAACTCGATTCAAAAATGTAATCAGGTGTTAATAGCTGTTTCATCATCATCTTTAATATTTTCTAAATCAGGCACGAAGTTACAAAAAACATTTAATAAGGCGAAGAAATAAAAGTTTTTTATTCCATTTTCACCTATTACTAATAAAAAAACGCCTTGGCTTTATTCCTTTAAAGCCAAGGCGTTTCGAGAAAATATCAGAAGACTCTTTCAAAGGACTTCCAATACCCGCTCGTTTATTATACTAATTTATGCAAGTGCAGAACCCATCAAGAATGTAGCAGCAAGAGCTACAATTGCATACAATTCCGGGAATACAGCCAAAATCAAAGTATTACCAAATACATTGTGTCCTTGTCCGATAGCTGCAATACCATTTGCGCAAACCTGTCCCTGACGAATAGCCGAGAACAATGCGACCAATCCCAAGCCAATACCAGAACCAAGAACAGCACAAGCCTGAATAGCCGAAATTTCGGGAGTCAAAACATTAAAGATACTCTGGAACATAAAGTAACCGGCAAAACCATACAATCCCTGAGTACCCGGAAGGGCTGTCAAGACCAAGAAGTTACCAAATGCACTATCATTTTTCTTCAAAGCTCCAATTGAAGCATTACCTGCAATTGTTACGCCATAAGCACTACCAATTCCTGATAAACCAACCATAATTGCGATGCCAATGTAGGCAATCAAAAGATTCATTTCCATAATTTATAAGATTTAATTTTTAGTTTTTTACTTTGTTATTATTAGTTTTTAAAAGGTTTATATTCCTTTCCGCCTCCTTCATATCCCGAATTCTTAAAGAACTCTACAAAAGTCAGACGCATCGGGTGCACCATTGCTCCCAGTACATTCATAAACATATTTATAGCATGTCCGATTACAAAAATCAAGACCATAACTATCGGACCGGCAATGACATTATCAGGACTCATTCCCACAGCCAGACTATTAAATACACTTGCCAAAATTCCTCCCGACAATCCTAATGCGAACAGACGGACATACGACAAGACATCACCTAACAGACCTGTAGCCATGTTATAACTATCCCATAGTCCCAGACCAATATTTATAAAAACATTCTTTCCCGGACTATTGTACAAATAGGCCATCAATACTCCGATAACCAAGAAGACCAAATGAATCGTTCCCCCCATCGGCATGAGGCCTGGAGCAGCAAAAGCAATAGCCGTACTAACCAGGATAAAAAGCCATCCGATTGTAGCGACAGCATATTTAAAGCCGAACTGGATTGTCTGATTTACAGCCTTCAGTATCATACCAAAGATAATCTGTACACCTCCCAATATCAGAGAAAGATTGAACATCTGCTGGTTATCCAGCGAAATTGCTTCTTTCAAGCTCTGGAAAAGAGGAAGTTGAATATCATACAGATTAAATCCAAAACAAGTACCAGTCAAAAGCCCGCACACCATTGTAGAAGCCCCCAGCAACTGTACCAATGTAAGAATTGGCTTCATCGAAGCTGATATGTTCTTTGCTACAAGCCGATAAATAGTGACAGCCAGCAACATGAACAAGCCATAACCCGAATCACCCAAACACAATCCGAAGAACAGCATAAAAAATGGAGCAAAGAACGGAGTCAAATCCAGTTCATTATACTTCGGAAGCATATACAAACGCATTATCGGTTCAAAGAGCCGGAAGAATCCTTTGTTATCAAGCAAAATAGGGACATCATCCTCTGGAGTAGGATCTGCTACTTCGTAGTACACCTCCTTTGTTTCCAAGAAACGCTCTATTTCGCCAATACGTTCGGCCGGCGCCCACCCTTGCAACAACATCAATTTATTATCAGCAAGTGAATCCGTATTCAATACAACTTTAGAGAACTCTATCTGCGAATGCACCTGTGCTTGCGCAACTTGCAAATCAGGAATAGCAGATGCTGCCAGTTCCTTCATTCGCGCCTGCAGTTCGTCATTCTGCTTTATCAGATCCTCTTTCCGTGTCTGAAGGTCAGACAGAGAACAATCCGGCAATTTAGCAGCTTCCACTTCCAAGTCGACGTTTTTACCAACCGGAACAACTGTCACAAAATACAACTTCGAACCAACATGATTGATAATTATTGCATTATACAAATTAGTCCACTCCTCCTTAAACTGTTTATCAGAACAAATGTAGAAATCAATCTGATAACCAGCATCACGAAGGCGGTCCAAGCTCGTTGGTTCAAAATTTCCCCACGGTTCCAATTGCAAAAGTTCTTTTTCTACAGCCTGAAGTTTATGAGATACCTGTTGTATCTGTTGTTGGAGGCCCTCAAATTCCGCAAGGGTTTCCTCTCCCTTCTCAACATTTCCGGTATGAGCAACCGCAGGAATATTCAAACCTTGCAACATTTTTATAGTTGCAGCATAACGTGCCGATAAGCGGATACTTTCTTGTAAGGCCGCATTCTCAGCACTACCTTGTGCTTTGGTAGCCACATGTACCACTCCCAAGTCGCGTATACTCTTTAAAAAGGCATCATATTCTTTATGATAAACCAGAAACGTAAGTTTCTTCATCTTAGCAATCATACCTCAGCCTCCTTTCTTTTTTCCTGAATCGATTTCAGAATCTTCTGAGAAGATTTCGACAAGTTCTCTTCATCTTCCATGAAACGCTTGATTTTTCTCAGCGCATCCTGATAACCGGGTATCTGAACCTTCTCAAAAAGATTCACTTTCTGCGTAGTTTTCTTACGCGCATGTTCCAGCAAGCTCAATTTGGCGAGTGTAAATTCTCTTTCAATGGCTGTACGAGCCAAGTCTTTCAGTAAGTGAATACCATCGGCATACCATTTAGGACTACAAAATAAGCTAAACGGCCGAATCTCAAAATCCACATCTTCCAAAAGTGGTACACGTACTCCAGCAATCTTACGTACGCCCAAATGAACATCCTTCACCTTTATCAATGAAGCATCAAATTCATTCCAGAGTGCGAACATGGCTTCATAAGCCTGAATTTGTTTTTCCAGGCTTCCTTCAAGTTCCACAGCCTCAGTCTTGCAGCGCTTTACCTCCAGTCGCAGCGCACTTTCCTTATTTTTAATAATAGGAAGCGTACGCACACGAATCTTGAGCTGCTTCTCAAGCTGTTGCAACGAAGTTTTATTATATTGAAATTTTATAGCCATTTCTCTGTGAATTTATGAATTACTTTTTCCAGTACTGATCAACAAATTCTTTCTTGATATTAACTTCTTCCGGCTTAAAGTATTTACTGAACAATCCCCAAGTCACATCAAGCATTTCTGTTGTATTCAGGTTAACATCGATAGCCAGTAACTGGTTTGCATAATCCTTTGCAAAAGCCAGTGCACGTTCGTCGTAGTTGGTCAAATCGAAACCGTTCTCCATCTTAGTCTTCGCATTAGCTGCATCAGCATACAAACGTACGGCTGCATTCATAACCTGCGGATGATCTTTACGTGTTTTTTTACCACTAACCAACTGTTTTAAACGAGACAATGAACGGAACGGGTCTACGATTACCTTACCGATGTCACTATCACGACGTAAGAACAACTGTCCTTCAGTGATATATCCAGTATTATCAGGAACTGCATGTGTAATATCGCCGCCCGACAAGGTCGTTACCGCAATAATCGTAATAGAACCTCCGGTCGGGAACTGTACAGCCTTTTCATAGATCTTCGCCAAATCTGAATACAATGAGCCCGGCATAGAATCTTTCGATGGAATCTGGTCCATACGGTTCGACACGATAGCAAGCGCATCAGCATACGAAGTCATATCTGTAAGCAGAACCAACACCTTCTGATTATGCTCAACAGCAAAATATTCGGCAGCAGTCAAAGCCATATCAGGAATCAGCAAACGCTCTACAGGAGGATTCTCTGTGGTATTTACAAAACTGATAATACGATCCAACGCACCAGCATTCGAGAAGACATTCTTAAAATACAAGTAGTCATCGTTCGTCATACCCATACCGCCCAGAATAATTTTATCCGTTTCCGCGCGTAATGCCACATTCGCCATCACCTGGTTGAAAGGCTGATCAGGATCTGCAAAAAATGGGATTTTCTGTCCGGACACCAACGTATTATTTAAATCGATACCCGCTATACCAGTTGCAATCAACTCAGAAGGCTGTTTTCGACGTACAGGATTTACCGATGGTCCGCCAATTTCGACTTCTGTACCCTCAATCTCCGGTCCCCCGTCAATAGGCTCACCGAAAGCATTAAAGAAACGTCCCGCAAGCTGTTCGCTTACTTTCAGCGTAGGCGATTTACCTAAGAATACAACTTCTGCATTAGTCGGAATACCTTCTGTACCTTCAAATACCTGAAGTGTTACCTCATCACCAGCAATCTTAACCACCTGGGCCAGCTTGCCATTCACCATAGCCAGTTCATCATAGCCCACCTCCGTTGCTTTCAACGAACATGTAGCCTTTGTAATCTGGCTAATTTTAGTATATATTTTTTGAAACGCTTTTGTTGCCATTTTCTTTTACTTTATAAGTTTACTTCACACTTCTTTCGGCAACCAATGTAGCAAGCTGCTTACGGAAATCTTCATATTGTTCAGATTTATACTTAGAGTAGTTCATCTGCTTACAAATATTTATCATCTTCTTGAAGTAATCCATTACCTCCACAAAGGTCTCAAACTTGAAGTCCGTGTGACAAATATCAATAATCATATTCACAATATCCTCCTGACGCTCCATCGGAGTAACAGAATCTACTTCATCGAACGCATCCTGCTGCAAGATAACAAAGTCAATCAGTTCCGACTTCCAGAAAATTACATGATATTCAACTGGAACACCATCATCCCCTAAAATATTAATCTGTTCGGCAATTTCCTTTCCACGCAACAAGCGAGTTTTCAGTTCATTCACTTTTCCTGTCCACTGTCCATTGATACGCTCTGTAATATATTTTTCAAATTCCGGATATTCCAAATACTTTGAATATGAGTCAATCGGGTTTACAGCTGGATAACGTTTACGGTCGGCACGTTCCTGCTCCAAAGCATAAAAACATCGTGCTACCTTTTTTGTATTTTCCGTTACCGGCTCTTTCAGGTTACCACCTGCCGGTGATACCGTTCCGATAAAAGTAATAGAACCAGTTGCACCATTATACAGATGTACGAATCCGGCACGTCCATAGAAATTGGATATAATAGCAGAAATATCCATCGGAAACGCATCTGGTCCCGGAAGTTCCTCCATACGGTTAGACATTTCACGCAAAGCCTGTGCCCAACGAGAGGTAGAGTCGGCCATCAACAAGACCTTCAATCCCATGGCACGATAAAATTCAGCCATTGTCATAGCAGTGTATACAGATGCCTCACGTGCTGCAACCGGCATATTAGAAGTATTTGCAACGATAATTGTACGCTCCATCAGCTTACGACCAGTATGTGGATCTACCAGTTCGGGGAACTCCGTAAAGATTTCTACTACCTCATTCGCACGTTCACCACAAGCAGCTATAATAACGATATCAGCTTCAGCTTGTTTAGAAATAGCATGCTGCAACACAGTCTTTCCTGTTCCAAACGGACCAGGAATAAAACCTGTACCTCCTTCTACAATCGGATTCATTGTATCAATTACGCGCACACCTGTTTCCAGCAATTTATACGGACGTGGCTTTTCAACATAATTCGTCATAGCCTTTTTCACCGGCCATTTCTGAATCATATTTACTTTAATGTCTTCACCTTCCTTATTTGTCAAAACAACGACTGTATCTTCGATAGTATAATCACCTTCTACAACAATCGACTTCACCTTGTAAGTTCCATGAAGTTGAAAAGGTACCATAATCTTCAACGGCTGATGGTTCTCTTCCACTTCACCCAACCAAGCAGAAGGTCCTACTTCATCACCCACCTTTACTATTGGCTTAAAATGCCATTTCTTTTCCTTATCCAATGGATAAGTATATTGTCCACGTTTCAGGAAGATTCCTTCCATTTTGTCAAGGTCATTCTGCAAGCCATCATAATTTTTCGATAGCATGCCCGGTCCCAAAGTTACTTCCAACATATGACCTGTAAATTCGGCCTCGGCTCCAACTTTCAGTCCACGTGTACTTTCGAACACCTGTACATATACATTTTTACCCACAACCTTGATAACTTCGGCCATCAAACGGTCACCTCCGGTAGTTATATAACAGATCTCATTTTGAGCCACAGGACCGTCAACAGTCAGCGTAACCATATTGGCGATAACGCCTAAAACAGTTCCTTTTGTTGCCATTCTTATCTTTTTTTATTATTTTCTAAATTCTTCTGGTATTTGAACTTCATTCTTTAAATTCTGAATCATTTTGCGGAACAATTCATTTCCTTTATCCTTATCCAATGAAATCCAACGTTCAATCATTTCAAGTTGCATCAAGAAAACGAAGACACGCTCAATTGTAAAATAATGAAAGAAAGATTCATCTTCCAGCCATTTCCACTTTAACGTATCGACCTTTTTCTCTCGTTCTACCAGTTCCTCAATATCAGAAATACGCTGCAATGTTTCAAAATATTCAAGTGTTTCGTTTAATCCAAAATCACGTGCATTCGATGTACGCAACTGCTCACATATACTTGTTTCTCCGACAATAACATTTGACACATCCATTTTATATTTCCGTGCCGCCAAAGCAGCAAGTATATTGTTTAAGTTTAAATTAAACTCAAACCACGAGGCAATAAAGGCATTACAGCATGCCATTCCATAAGAAAAATATAATGAAGCTAATATATCTTCAGCGCGATATAATTCTTCTTGTGAAAGTCTGAAATATTGAGTAACGAAATCTACCAAATAGGAAGGAAATCTTTTATCCGGAATATCTCCATCGCGCACAGCATCAATCAGTTGGAGTAATTCTTCAGATGAAAAATTTCCCCTCCCCTCTGTCGCAGCATCCTTATTTTTCAAGAGCTTCAGCAAGTCTGTATTATCAAATTTTAGATAAAATAAATCTATCAGCTTCCGATCTTGAACAGATAATTCTGGATACAACTCCGACTTAAAATCAGCCACAGAATAACTTAATTTACCATCATCCAGTGAGATATCAGGCAAACCAGCTACCAGACAATAATATGTACTCATAGTTTTCTGTTAAAACAACATTTCGACTAGCTGAGGACGAAGAAACTCTTTAAAGTAATTTTCAAATTCCTCTTCACCAAAATTCACTTTATACGATCCATCTGCCGGTGAAACAGAAAAAAGCGCCTTGGCCCCATTTACTTCTTCTATTTTAACCCCCTTATCAAGCAAAGACTTAACATCCGAGGCAAAATACTTCTTTAATGATTCAGCATCTTTTACAGAAATGACAATGGGTTCGTTTGCTGACCATTGAGTAGCCAATGCTACAATAAATTTGTTGAAATAATCTTTATCTGCAATAAATCCTTTTACTGCATCCGAAACAGTCTGATTTGTCAATAAATTAGTAACTTCTGTTTTCAGTGCATTCAGGGCCTGTCCCGCAAACAACTTCAATTCGGACTTTGTGTTCTCCGTTAATTCATCAGCAGATTTACGAGCATTGGCTATAATTCCTTCAGCTTCCTTCTCTGCATCAGCAATCAACTTCTGAGCTTTCTTCTGAGCCTCTTCGATAAGTCGCTGCGCTTCTTCATTACCCTTTTCCACCCCTTCACGATAAATCTTATCAGTGAGCTCCTGAATTTTGTTTTCCATAATAATTATTAAACTTTAGTTATATAAACTTACAATTTTAGCAATTGTAATTGTTACAATATCTGAAGTCAAATATACTAAATAAGCCTTAATCACCTACTATTTCGAAGGAAATATTTCCGCTCAAAAGAAAAGATTTTAATTTCACAGTCATGAAGATGTAATATGCTATTAGCCCGACATGTTTTTCAACATAAATAGATAGGAATAGACTATTTCCTCACTAACAGATAGCGCTGAATGCATTATCAATATTAATAAGCTTCGGCATT
>HF993255.1:76269-78090 GCA_000436795.1 Bacteroides sp. CAG:1076 | reverse complement strand
AGACCGCCGCAATCGACCACTCTGCCACCTCTCCAAAACTCTTTTGCAAGAGTGCTTTATTTCTAAAGCGCTGCAAAGGTACGCATTATTTTTTAATACGCAAATTTTTGATAACATATTTTTAATTCAGGCCCTATTATTCCGTTTAAAAATGTACTTTTGCATATCAATTAATCTATAATAATAGCAATATTTCATCAGTATTAAATACGTGACCGAATGGAAAGCATTATCACAAAACCAGAAAGAGAGCAAATCATTGCTCTGATAAAAAGAGAAGTAGTTCCGGCAATCGGCTGTACAGAACCCATTGCAGTTGCCTTATGTGTTGCCAAAGCTACGGAAACTCTTGGCTGCCGTCCAGAGCATATCAAAGTACTTTTAAGTGCCAACATTCTGAAAAATGCCATGGGAGTGGGCATTCCGGGAACAGACATGATTGGTCTTCCTATCGCTGTTGCGCTGGGAGCTCTGATTGGTAAGTCCGAATACGAGCTGGAAGTTCTGAAAGACAGTAACCCGACAGCAGTAGAGGAAGGGAAAAAAATGATAGATTCGCAATGCATCGACATCGCGTTAAAAGAAAATATCGAAGAAAAATTGTACATCGAAACGACTTGTACGCATGGCAATGACTCGGCTACAGCTATTATCAGTGGAGGACACACAAATTTTGTATATGTAAGCCGTAATCAGAATGTCATTTTAGATAAAAGAACTCCCCAAACATCCGAAGCACAAGCTGCTCCTGTTGAACTAACCCTGCGCAAGGTCTTCGATTTCGCCACTACTGCTCCACTGGATGAAATACAGTTTATACTCGAAGCAAAACGTCTGAATAAAAATGCAGCCGAACGTTCTTTTCAGGGAAAATATGGTCATGAACTGGGCAAAATGCTGAGAAACAGCAAAACTGAAAAGAACATCATGGGCAATAATACCTTCACTCATATTTTATCGTACACTTCGGCAGCCTGCGATGCCCGCATGGCAGGTGCCATGATTCCGGTAATGAGCAACTCCGGCAGTGGAAATCAGGGTATAGCCGCTACGTTACCGGTCGTAATTTATGCAGAAGATAATCACAACTCTGAAGAGGAACTGACAAGAGCTCTTATACTCAGCCACCTGACTGCCATCTATATCAAACAAAGTCTGGGACGCCTGTCGGCGCTGTGCGGCTGTGTTGTTGCAGCAACAGGAAGCAGTTGCGGTATTACTTACCTTATGGGTGGAGGATATCAGCAGGTAATGTATGCCGTACAAAACATGATTGCTACACTTACCGGCATGATTTGTGACGGTGCCAAACCAAGTTGTGCACTTAAACTGACCAGTGGAGTGTCGACTGCCGTCATGTCTGCCATCATGGCAATGGAACAGAAATGTGTTACTTCGGTAGAAGGAATCATCGAAGAAAACGTAAATCAGAGTATTCGTAACCTGACCAAAATCGGTTCGGAAGGTATGAATGAAACCGACAAGATGGTACTCGACATCATGACTCACAAACATTGTGACTGACCATCGATGTAAAAACGATAAAGAAACGGCTGTTTTTCGCAAAAGATAACGGATTTTTTACGAATAGACAGCCGTTTTTCATTTACTTTGCGCCGTTATGAAAACAAATACAAATATACAATATTTAGAAAAGCTGATATCCGAAGGAGAACATGTACACCAGGATTTTAAATTTGCTATATCCGACGCAAGAAAAATAGCCAAAAGTTTATCTGCCTTTGCCAATACCGAAGGTGGCAGACTGCTGGTTGGAGTGAAAGATAACGGGAAAATAGCCGGTGTACGATCGGAAGAAGA
>HF993255.1:74383-76250 GCA_000436795.1 Bacteroides sp. CAG:1076 | reverse complement strand
AAAATAGCCGGTGTACGATCGAAAGAAGAAATATACATGATAGAAGCCGCTGCCAATTTATACTGCCGTCCGGAAGTACAACTCGACACACATATTTATCATGTGGAAGGAAAAGATGTACTGGAAGTACAGGTAAACGAAAGCAGACAGAAACCAATCTATGCGCTGGATGAAGAAAATCATCCATGGGCCTATGTCCGCATTAAAGATGAAAACATTCTGGCCAATCCCATACACCTGAATATCTGGAAACATGACCGTGCAGAAAAAGATGTTGTCATGACATATACCCAGCGAGAACAGCAGGTGTTGACTATTCTGCAACAGCATGCTCCCCTCACCTTAGGACAATGCAGCCGACTTACTCACATGAACCGAAAACAAATAAGTCGCCTGCTTGCCGACTTTATCCGCTTCGGTCTGGTAGAACAACTTTTCATGGAACATACATTTTATTTTCAGCTTAAAGACAGTGAATAAAAAAACGAACAAAAAGATTTCCTATCTTTGTACGCAAATAAACAATTTATATTATTATGAGTATATTTTCTAAAATATTCGGAAAGAAACAAACCTCAGAAACCGACGAAACAGTACGTGTAGGAGGAATGGAAGATTTTATGACGCTGATACGCGTATATTATCAGTCGGTCATGGCAGCACAGCTGGGCATCAGCAACATTAATTTCTTGCCCGACATGGCAGTATTTAAACGTACCCTCAAGATTCCTACCCAAAACAATAAATTAGGAATAGCCGAACGCTCCAAATGTAAAAAGATGCTGAGCGATATTTACGGTCTGGACGACATTTTCTTCAAAGAAATAGACAATTCCATTAAAAAGAACTGTAAGAATGTGAATGACATCAAGAACTATCTATTCATGTTCCAGGGATTCAGCCAAGACCTGATGATGGTAATCGGCAACCTGATGCAATGGAAATTCCGTATGCCGGGAGTATTTAAGAAAATGTTGCGCGGTATGACGGAAAAGGCTATCCATGACATCATGACTAAAACCAACTGGAAGGATGACGGTGTACGCAAAACCTGCGGCAACATCCGTGTTTACCAGCATACATTGGGTTATTCGGAAAGCTGGATGACAGAATATGTGTACAACATTGTCTTGCTGGCTAAAAAAGAGCCCAAGCCTAAAGCCTGATTTAACGCCCAATGAATACTGAAAAGATTATTCCGCCCGTAGAAGCTCACCCGCTGGAACCTTTCCTGCCTGCAAACGCTGTATTGCTGATGCTGGGAAGTTTTCCTCCACAAAAAAAGCGCTGGAGTATGGATTTTTTCTACCCTAACCTGCAAAACGACATGTGGCGCATTTTCGGAATAATCTTTTTTTCTGATAAAGATTATTTCCTGCATCCTGACAAAAAATCGTTCGACAAGGAACGCATTATAAAGTTCCTGAATGAAAAAGGTATTGCACTATACGATACGGCTTCGGCCGTACGCCGTTTGCAGGACAATGCTTCTGATAAATTTCTGGACATCGTAGAGCCGACTGATATAAATCTTCTGCTGAAACAGCTTCCAAACTGTCGGGCCATTGTGACGACAGGACAAAAAGCTACGGATACTTTACGGCAGCAACTGGAGGTAGCAGAACCACCCATAGGTGGAAAATCTCCATTCGAATATGCAGATCGCATACTTTATCTGTACCGAATGCCATCATCCAGCCGCGCCTATCCGCTGAAAATAGAAAAAAAGGCAGAAACCTATCAACTCATATTCAAAGACTTAGGGCTAATATGAGAGAAAGCATCCATATTTTTACCGAAAAGCATTTGCAGATATCAAAATTTATAGTACCTTTGCAACCGCAAACACGGGAATAGCTCAGTTGGT